>JAEURB010000316.1 GCA_016788435.1 Anaerolineae bacterium
CGCAGGCGTTCGGCCTCCTTCGCATAGCCAAGATAACCAAGCATCAGCGCGGCGCTGAGAACAGCCGCGCGCGGGTCGGCCACGCCTTGCCCGGCGATATCGGGGGCACTGCCATGCACCGGCTCGAAGACCGGCACGCCCGCGCCCACGTTGGCCGACGGCGCGAGTCCCAATCCCCCGGTCAGCCCGGCCGCCAGGTCGCTCAGGATATCCCCAAACAGGTTGGTGGTCACGATCACGTCGAAGCGCTGCGGGCGTTCGACGAGCCGCAGGGCGCATGTGTCGACCAGCATTTCCTCAACCGTCAATTCAGGGAACTCAGCCGCTACCTCAAAGGCGACGCGCCGGAACAGCCCGCACGTTTCTTTCAGCACGTTCGCCTTGTGGACAATGGTCAGTTGGCGGCGGCGCTTAGTCGCCTGTTCGCAGGCGGCGTGGACGATGCGCGCGCTGGCTCGTTCGGTGATGACGCGCTCGGCGATGGCGGTGCGTCCCTCGTCCTCCACGCGCTCTCGGCCGCTGTACAGGCCTTCGGTATTCTCGCGCACGATCAGCAGGTCAATCCCGCCTTGCGCCGCCGGGCGCAGGTTGGCGAACAGGTCGAAGTGGCGGCGCAGCGCCAGGATCGGACTGCGATAGCCGTCAACTTTGGTCATCGGTGATTGCGTCGCGCCGAACAGCACGGCATCGCTCGCTTCGCACAGGCGCAGCGTTTCATCCGGCAGCGCCGAACCGAGCCGTTCAAACGCACTGAAGCCGGCCTCGCCTTCGGCAAAGCGCAGCAGAAGTCCGAGCGATTCGAGCACTTCACGCGCCGCCAGTATGACCTCCGCGCCGATCCCGTCGCCGGGAAGCAGGGCAATGGAAACCTCACCCCTCGGTCCCCTCTCCATAGGAGAGGCGATGAACGATCCGCCAGAATCTCCCCCTCTCTCACGGAGAGGGGGTTGGGGGGTGAGGTTCATCGTCCACCCCCAAACCTTACTTGCAGCATCGGCATGAGGCCGCCCGCGTCGAGGATGGCGCGCACGCTCGGCGGCAGCGGCGGGATTGGGAACACGCGCCCAGCCGCCCGGATGTACCCCCTCGCGGTGTCCAGCTCGATCTCGTCGCCCGTGCGAACGTGCTCAACCAGCGCCGGGCAGACGATGGGGTGCAGCCCCTGGTTGATGCAGTTGCGGAAGTACAGACCATTGAAGCTGGCGGCGATGATGGCAGGCACACCACGCCCGGTGAGTGCTGTCACCGCCTGTTCGCGGCTGCTGCCACAGCCCCAGTTGCGCCCGGCCACGATCACATCGCCCGGCCGCGCTTCGCGGGTGAAGGCCGGGTCGAGGTCTTCCAGCGCCTTCGACGCGATCTCCTCCGGCGACTTCAGCGTATACGTGTACTTGCCAGGGAAAATCACGTCGGTGTTGACGTGGTCTCCGTACACCCACACACAGTGCTGACTCATGACAGGAACTCCTGCGGGTCGCTGATGCAGCCGGTGATCGCCGAAGCCGCCACGACGTAAGGATTGGCCAGATAAACCGGTGCGTCGGGTGTGCCCATGCGGCCGCGAAAGTTGCGGTTGGCGCTGCTGATCGTCGCTTCGTTTGGCGCGGGGATGCCCATGTGATTGCCCATGCACGGCCCGCAGCCCGGTGTGCCGATGGCTGCACCTGCCGCGACCAGCGTGGTCAGCACGCCGGAAGCCGCCGCCCGCGCATAAACCTCGGCGCTGGCCGGGATGACGATCAGGCGGATAGCGATTCGGCGGCCTTCCAGCACCCGCGCCGCCGCTTCGAGATCTGCATAGCGGCCGTTGGTGCAGGTGCCCAGAAACGCCTGCTGCACCGGCTGGCCGAGCGCCTCGCGCAGCGGCACGACGTTATCCGGCGCGTCTGGCAGCGCGATGACTGGTTCCAGCGCCGCTGCGTCAATCGTCTCGTCCTGCGCATAGATGGCGTCGGCGTCCGGGTAAATCGGCGTGTAGTCTCGCGTGCGCCGGGCTTCGAGTGCGTCGAAAACGGTCTGATCGGGCGGCATGTACGCATTCTGCGCGCCAAACTCGGCCATCATGTTCGGCAGCACCGGGCGCTCATCCAGCGTGAAGTGGGCCAGCGTATCACCGGCGAACTCGACCGACCGGTACTGTCCGCCGTCTGCCCCCCAGCGCCCGATGATGTGCAGCGCGATATCCTTGGCCGTCACGCCGGGGCGCGGGCGGCCGTTCAGCGTGATACGCATGGACTCCGGGACTTGCATCCATAGCACGCCAGTCGCCCACAAGGCGGCCATTTCCGTTCGTCCGACGCCCATCCCAAACGCGCCCAGCCAGCCGAAGTGCGTGCTGTGACTGTCCGCGCCGAGAATAACCTCGCCAGGCAGTACGACGGCCTCCTCGCTGAGTACCTGATGGCAGATACCGCGCCCGACCTCGTAGAAATGGCCGATGCCCTGTTCACGCACCCAGGCGCGGATTTCCGCGTGATTCTGGGCGTGGGCTGTGGTCGGGGCGGGTACGGCGTGGTCGAGCGTAATCGCCACACGGCCCGGCCGCGCGATGCGCTGCGCCCCGGTTTGCAGGAAGATGCGCCGGATGGCGGCCGAGTTGTCGTGGCTGAAGATGATATCCGGCTGCACATCGAGCACATCCCCGGCGCGGGCAGCGCTTACCCCGGCCGCCCGCGCCAGCACCTTTTCCGCGAAGGTGTAGGCGGTCATCGTTCGCCCCCAACTGCAACCTCACCCCCCATTCCCTTCTCGACGCAATCTTCCCTCCCCAGCCCGCACTCCGGTTCGGAGAAAGGGAGCAGAACGCCCGCGCGCCCCGTTCTTCTCCCCTCTCCAGAATGGAGGGGGGCCGGGGGTGAGGTTGGCTGAAGGAGAGGGGCAGGAGGATGAGGGCCGTGTGCAGGGGCCGGGGGATGAGGGCTGGCCTCCCGCAGCAGCTCGTCAATCTCCTCCAGCGACAGCGCCCCGTCATCAGCCTGCGCCTTGATCGTCTGCGTGATTTGGCGCAGCGCGGCGTCATCGAGGGCAAGGCCAAGCGACTCGGCGCGGCTTCGAATCGCGTTCCAGCCTGTCAGGTGGTGGCCGATAGCAATTTCGCGCGTGAGGCCAAAATCCGCCGGGTCGAGTGCTTCGTAGGTGCGCGGGTCGGCCAGCACCGCCTTGGCGTGAATACCTGCCTTGTGGATGAAGGCGCTGCTCCCGGTGATCATGTTGTTGAACGGGATGTCAATCCGGCAGATCTCCGCGATCAGCCGGTCGAGCGCGGGCAGCAGCGGCAGGTCGTACTTAGCGGCAAAAGCCCGGTCGAGCGTGTATAGCCGGGCGATCAGTCCGCCGAGCGGGGTGATGCCGTTGCGCTCGCCGATGCCGAGGATAGTCGTGTCAATATGCGTCGCTCCAGCCTCCAGCGCGGCGGTGGCATTGGCAATCGCGCAGCCGCTGTCGTTGTGGCCGTGAAACTCGATGTCGAGGCCGGTCAGCCGCACCAGTTCCTCAACCAGCCTGTACGTGCGCGCAGGCGTCGCGATGCCAACCGTATCGGCCACGCCGAGCCGGTTGACGAGGCCGGTATCTGCGACGGCCAGATACACGCGCAGCAGGTCACTTTCCCGGCTGCGAAAGCTGTCTTCGGTGCTGAAGCGCAGGATGATGTCCGGGGCCTGAGCGCGAATGAACGCCAGCACTTCCACCGCCGCGTCCATAATCTGGCGGATATCCTTGCCGTGGCTGTGCTGCATGAGCTGTGGTGACGTTCCGATCACGAGGTCAATTCCATGCACGCCGGTATCGAGGGCGCGGCGGGCATCTTCCAGGCTGCAGCGGATATGTGTGAGGATGCGGGCGCGAAACCCCTGCGCGACGACAGCCCGGATGTCCGATTCGCTGCGCGGCGAGGCGCATGGCGAGGTCATCTCGATCATCTCGACGCCGAACGCATCCAGCAGACCGGCGATCTCGATCTTCTGCGCCGTGCTGAATGTCGCGGTGCTGAACTGCTCGCCCTCGCGCAGCGTGCTTTCGATGATGGCGTATTGTTCAAATGGCATCTGCTGTTCTCCTTGTGGCCCTCATCCCCTGCTCTGGCAGGGGTTGGTTTTTTGTGTTTGAACCGTAATCTCACCCTTACTCCCTCTTCGTTCCGGCGAGGGGGCGTTCACAGCGCGATCTTTCTCCCTTCTCCGCGTGCGGAGAGGGGTCGGGGGTGAGGTTAGATAGTGAACGCCAAACGCCGCATTCATTAAATACCTACGCCTGCCCTGGGGGACGGGGGTGAGGGCCTACATCCGGCCCAGCGCATCGGTCAGCACGGCGATGGCGCGCTGGTACTCGTCGAGGTCAATGTGCTCATCTGGCGTGTGGTCGAGCGCCGAGTCGCCCGGCCCGTAGGCGGCAATCGGGCCGCACCAAACCGGCCCAACCACGTTCATGTCGCTGGTTCCGGTCTTATGCACGAATCGCGGCTGCCCGCCCTGCGCCCGGATTGCGCCGCGCAGCGCCCGGCTGACCGCCGTATCACGGCCTGCCACAAAGGCGAGTTCGTGGCCGCTGGCTTCCACCTGCGCGTCATCTTGCGGGGCGAGGGCGGCGGCCAGTTCGTGCGGGTCAACGCCCGGCGGCAAACGGAAACCGATCTCAGCCTCTGCCCAGCCGAACGCGCCGTCGCGACCGCTGTTAATCTCCTGCAGCGCCGCATCCAGCCGCACAAATGCGCCTTCGCGCCCGGCGTTGAAGGTTTCGGCGTGGCCTCGCGCCCGTTCCCAGAAGCCGGCCGCGCGTTCGGCGGGTGTCGCCACCTCACTGGCGCTGTGAGCCAGCGGACCGCGCCACTGCCAGCGCAGGATCAGCCGCCCCTTGTAGCCCAGCGTGATGCGGTCCCATTGGCTCGGCTCACCGATCAGGCAGGCGTCCGGCTGCCACTGCGTCAACGCATGGCGCGCGCCCCGGCTGCTGCGGGCTTCTTCCTCGGTCGCGCCAATCACGACCACCCGCAGATCGGGTGGCAGCGCGGCCTGTGAAGCTGCGGCGGCGAACGCGCACAGCGGGCCTTTGGCGTCTACCGCGCCGCGCCCGTACAGCAAACGGCCTTCCACGCGCACTGGCACGACGCCGGGGAAGGTGTCAATGTGGCCGAGCAGCACGACCGTGCGCGGGCCGGTTCCGATCACGCCAACCGCGCTGCCCGATTCGTCCACGTACGCCGAGTCGTAGCCGTGCGCCGCCATCCAGTCCACCAGCAAGCGCGCAGCAGCTTCCTCTTCGCCCGACTGGCTGGCTGTAGCGACGAAGGCATAGAGCAGCGCCTCGAACCCCTCACTCACATTGGCCCTCACACCTGACCCCTCACCCTCAGCGAGAGGGGAAGCGCCGGATTCGGCAGTGGTTTGGTGCGGCATGGCATGCCTTGCCGTTACGGGCGCAGGGGGCGCGTTCTCCCCTCTCCCCGCTGGAGTGGGAGAGGGGTCAGGGGTGAGGGGTGGCAGGGGCAAGGCATACCTTGCCCCAGTTACAGCGGCGGCGGCACTGCTGGTTTCCCCCTCTCCATGGGGAGAGGGGGTCAGGGGGTGAGGTTCGCTCATTGCAGCACCTCCACCACCGCCTCAACCAGCCGCTCCGCTTCGCCATCGGTCAGTACCAGCGGCGGCAGCAGGCGCAGCACGTTCAGCCCGGCGGGCAGCGCCAGCACGCTGCGCTCCTGTAAGTCCTTGAGCACGGGTGTCACGCGGCCCCGCAATTCCAGCCCGATCAGCAGGCCGAGGCCGCGCACTTCTCGCACTTGCGGCAGTTGGCGCGCGCGCAGTTCGTCCAGCAGCCGTGCGCCGAGTTCAGCCGAGCGTTCCGGTAGTTCGTCATCGCGCAGCACGCCGAGCGCGGCTATGGCGGCGGCGCAGGCCAGCGGGTTGCCGCCGAACGTGCTGCCATGGGCCCCCGCCTCGAACTGGCCGCGTTCCCCGCGCCAGGCGGCCGCGCCCATCGGTATCCCACCGGCGATTCCCTTGCCAAGCGTGATGATGTCCGGCGTGATCCCCGCGTGCTCGAAGCCGAACCAGCGCCCGCTGCGGCCCAGCCCGGTCTGGATCTCGTCGGCCACCAGCAGCGCGCCGCGTTCGCTGCACAGGCGGCGCAGTTCGTACAGATAATCGGCGTCCAGTGGGTGGACGCCACCTTCCCCCTGCACCGCCTCGAAGAAGACGGCGGCCGTTTCATCGCTGATGGCCACCCGTGCTGCGTCAAGGTCATCGGGCGCAATATGCGTCACCGCCGGCAGCCAGCTTTGGAACACCTCGCGGTACTTCGGGTTCCACGTCAGCGATAACGCGCCCAGCGTGCGCCCGTGAAAACCGCGTCGCACCGCCACGATGCCGCTGCGCCCCGTGATCTGGCGGGCCAGCTTCAGTGCCGCTTCATTTGCTTCAGCTCCGCTGTTGCAGATGAAGTAGCGGTCGAAGCCGGGTGGCAGCAGCGCGGCCAGCACGTCGTAGAGTTCGGCCCGCCGGTCGTTGCTGAAGCTGTCGGTGCAGGTGATGAGCGTGGCGGCTTGTTCGGCGACCGCGCGGGCGACGGCTGGGTGGCTATGGCCGATCAGCGCGACGCCCTGGCCGCTGGTTGCGTCGAGATAGGCGCGGCCCGCATCGTCCCAAACCGTGCTGCCCACCCCGCGCACGAGCGTCAGCGGCCGTTTACTGGTCGCGCCGGACGTGTGGCGGGCCTCGCGTTCGGCAATCGAAAGCGTCTGCGTCGTCATCGCGTGAACACCGTCCCTTCCCCATTCAGCGCCGCCTGCACCGCATATTCGCGGCGGCCATCACCGATCACTATGCGGGCCACGCCGCCTTCCAGCGCGGCCTGCGCGCCGAGTACTTTCCGTTTCATGCGGCCCGCCGCCCAGTTCAATGCTTCGTCCATGTCGGCCAGCCGGACGGCGCTCACGAACGTCGTTTCATCTCGGAAACGGCGGTACAGGCCGCGCACGTTACTGAGGATGACCAGTTCGGCCGCCCCCAGCGCCACCGCGATAGCCGCCGCCGCCCGGTCGCCGTCCACGTTCAGCGGCCCGTCGGCGCTGGCCGCCAGCGGCGGCACGACAGCGACCCGGCCCGCCGCCAGCGCATCACGGATGAGCATTGGCTCGACGCTCGTGATTGCGCCGGTGTGGTCGTCGCGGATGACGCGAACGCGGCCGTCCACCACAGCCCGCACAGCATCTTTGCGCGCCCCGCGCAGCACAAGCGGCGCTGTCAGGCTCGCGGCGGATACGCCCAGTTCTGCCAGCCCGCCAGCGATTTCAGCATTGACCTGTCCGGCCGCTTCGACGAACAGATCGCGGATGGGCGGCGGGGTGTAACGCGACTCGTGCCCGGCGGGCGAAACCAGCGTTTCGACGGCCATGCCGCGCTCGGCCGAAAGCATGGCCATTCGCTCGCTGACGCCATGCACCACCACGACGGGCCGCTGCGCCGCGATCAGCGCCAAATCGCCGATGGCCGCCCTCATGTTCAGGCCGGCCGCGCCGCCCAGTTTCACCACCAGCAGGTCGCGCATAGTTCCCTCATGGATACAGGCCGGAGAAGAGTACCCACCGAACGCCACTCATCCCTTGAGGCCTTCTCCCGCGCAAGCAAGGGAGAAGGGGAAGATCGGCCGTGCCCTTTGTTGCCCCTCTCCCCGCTTGCGTGGGAGAGGGGCGGGACGAAGTCCGGGGTGAGGGGTGCTCGGCGCACCATCAAGTACCGACTCCACTCAGCTACGGGTACAGGCCGGGAAACGTCAGCCCGGCCGTCTCGTCCAAGCCGCACATCAGGTTCAGGCATTGCACGGCGCTGCCCGCCGCCCCCTTGCCCAGGTTATCTAGCGCGGCCACCACGATGATGTGGCGGTCGTCGTCCGGGTCGGTTTCAAAGCCAAGATCGCAGAAATTCGTCCCGGCTACGATGCGCGGCTCAGGCAGGCGGTGCAGGCCGGTTTTCCCGCTGACGAGGCGCATAAACGGCTCATCGCCATACGCGGCGCGGTACAGTTTCCACAGGTCTTTCTCGCTCCGCGCTTCGGTCAAATCCACGTGCGCCAGCAGATGCACCCCGCGCACCATCTCGATGGCCGTCACGCTGAAGCGGATCGGCGCGTCGGTCGGCAGCAGCATCCGCACCTCGGCCAGATGACGATGACCGGCCGCGCTGTACGTGCGCACCGCGCCGCTG
>JAEURB010000383.1 GCA_016788435.1 Anaerolineae bacterium
GGAAGCCATCAGCGCCATCAGCACACGCCGGGAGTTCGAGGCCGGGGACGTGATTCTGGAGCAGGGCACGCCGGGCGACAGCCTGTACATCATCGGCGGCGGCCAGGTGGAACTCAGCATCCGTGATACAACCGGAAGGGAGCACACCCGGCTCTACCTCGGCCCGGGCCAGATATTCGGCGAGTTCGCACTGCTCGACGGCGGCCAGCGCAGCGCGACGATCCGCGCCGACGAAAGCGGCGTCATCCTCTACCAGATCGAGCGCGGCCCGTTTCTGGCGCTGTGCGAACAGGACACGCGGCTGGGCTATCTGGTCATGCGCAATCTGGCGCTCGACCTCGCCTTCAAGGTACGCCACCGTAATGCCGAAGGGGGCGGACGATGATTTACAAGGTCAGCTACGTCGTGCTGGGCGGTCAGCACCCGGGCGCGATCCGCAGCGAGACCCTGCGACCGGAAGCGGGTTCACAGATCCGCCTCGGCCAGCATACCTTCGAGATCGTCGAGGTCCTCAGCCTGCTGCCGCCGCGCGATGAGATTCAGTATCTGCACGCCACGCTGCGCGAGGTAGCGGCCCCGGCTGCGCCGCTCAGAAAATGAGGACGGCCGAGCCTATCCGCCGAGCAGCGCCTGAACGACGGCCGGCGTGACGCAGGTTTCGATCAGCGCCGCCAGCACCAAGCCGGGCAGAATGATGCCCAACCACAGTTTGACCGCATCCGAGAAGGCGACCGTCCACGCCTGCCCCACCGTCTGCCGCTTCGGCGGGCGGGTGATGACTGCGCCCAGCTTCAGCGCGCAGGCTGTGGCGACGAGAATGACCGGAATCTCGATGATGCCATGCACCGCAAGGGCCGGAACGAGCAGCGCGGGGTTGTAACCGGCCAGCGCGAACTGCGTCATGACATAGCCAATGACCAGATAGACCATCGGCGTGATGACCAGCGCCATTGACCCGAAGCTGAAGACCGCCAGCAGCGAGGCCAGCGCCAGAATCCGCCAGTTCTGCATGACGATAGACAGCGCCCCGCCCGACCCGAAGACCAGCGCCGAAGCGTCGCCAATCCCGCCCGCCGTGTGCGTCAGGCTCGCGCCCTGCGGCAGTGGCAGCCGCCATTGGGGCTGGAGGCCGATGACCACACCAGCGATCAGGGCGGCCAGAAAGACCAGCGCAGTCACACCCGCCGCGCCTTTCAGGCGGCCCAGGCTGGCCGGCACGCTGTGGCGATACCAACCCCAGGGCGATGTAGCAGGCAGGCCCTTGCCGCCCACCGCCCGCACCTGCCGCCAAACGCGCCGGAACCAGCGCCGCAGGTCAATCGAATCGATCTGGCGGCCGAGCAGTTCCTCGCGGTTGAAGACGCTGTTCCCCAGCCGGAGCAGGAGCAGGACAACGACCGACATGCCGGCGATAATCGCCCACAGCGCGCCGATGCCGTTCGGCGATTCTGCATCGGGTGCGAGGAACATGATCGCGCTTTCCAGCCAGATCATACCGGCCATCGGTATGATGATGAAGCTGGCCAGCAGATTGGCGCTGCGCGTGCTGGTCGTTTGGCTGGAAATAACGACCGCGCCCGTCACCATCACCAGCGCCTGCACGGTCGTCAACAGCACAATTTGCACCACCAGCCCGCCCGGTGGCCGCCACTGCAGCGAGCCGAGTACGAGGCTCATCAGATAAACGGACATGCCGCCATAGCTCGCCAGCAGCGGCGGGATCATCGCGGCGACGGACTTGCCGACGTACAACTCGGTATTCGTCAGCGGCGTCGAGAGCAGCGGTTCGAGCGTGCGCCGTTCCTTTTCGCCGACGAAGGTTTCAAGGGCGATGACCAGCGATATCGAGATCGGGAAGAAGCCGACGATCATGAGCAGGAACGGGATGCTGCGGTCGGCGATGATACTCGCCCCATAGTTGGCGACGAACCCGGTCAACTGGTTGGCGAAGAACTGGGCGATGAACGGGAAAAAGAAGGTGAGCGCGAGGATCGGGCCGATGATGCGCCAGTCGCGCAGGCTGTCGCGCACCTCGCGCCGCGTGATGATCATGGCATTGCGCAGCGTAACGCCCAGCGATGAACGTTCGAGGCTGACCGGAATCGCTGGCCCGCTAACGGAGATGTTCGTCACGGTCTCCCCCCTTCGCCTCGTCCTCTTCCACCACCTGCAGGTAGACGTCCTCCAGCGTTTGCGACAACGGCGCGAGCGAGACGACTGGCACGCCCTGCCCGATCAACCGCTGCAGCAGGCGGGGATTGGTTTCAACCGGCCGTGCCACGCGATAGCGCAGCCAATTCGCCCCCTCATCTTCAACCGTCACTAGATCGCTCATCTCGCTGGCCAGGCCGTTCAGTTCGCCCTGCACGCGCAGCTCCATCAGCGGGTCGCCGACGAACTGCCGCGCCAGGTCTTCAAACGTACCACTGGCGATGATGCGGCCTTTGCGGATGATGGCGATGGCGCTGGCGAGGTGCTGCGCCTCGGCCAGATTGTGTGTGGTGATGAGGAACGTGCGCTGGTCACGCTGCATATCCACAATCGCATCGCGCACCAGGCGGGCGCTCTGCGGGTCCATCGCCGAGGTCGGCTCGTCGAGCAGCAGCACGGGCGGATCGTGCAGCATGGCGCGCACGAGAGCCAGCTTCTGCTTCATACCCTTCGAATACTCGCCGAGCGGCTTGTTGAGCGCAAACGTCAGGCCAAAGCGATCCATCAGGTCAAGCGACCGCTTGCGCCGCAAGTCGGCCGGCATGTGATAGACCTGCCCGAAAAAATCGAGGTATTCGACGGCCTTCATGCGCTCGTACAGGCCGTGCTGCTCAGTAAGGACGCCCACATGAGCGCGCACATCGGCCGCATGGGTCACTACGTCAAAGCCAGCCACCCGCGCGCTGCCTTCGGTCGGCGTCAGTACGGAGGTGAGCATCCGCACGATGGTCGTTTTGCCCGCGCCGTTCGGGCCGAGCAGCACCAGCACCGCGCCAGCCGGCACATCGAGTGATACCGCGTCAACCGCGCGAAAATCGTCATAGTCTTTGGTGAGCCTAATGGCTTCAATCATGGGGGATACCCGCATCTGCCACCATGCTGCATTATGGCACGGGCCGCCCGATCCACTCCGTGAACGTTGCGCCAAAAAACAGAGCGGGCAGGCGTGTTCGCCTGCCCGTTCGTTCATGTTCGCTTCGGATCAGCCCTGCTAAGCCGGTGGTGCGGTCTCCGGGCTGGCAGGCGGTTCAGCCGGTGGCGCAGGCGGTGGAGGCGCGGGTGGAGCGGCCGGTTTCGGGGCTGGTGCGGCCGGTGCACCCGCCTTCTTCGCGGCCTTTTCGGCCTGCTTCTGCGCCTTGGCCTTCTTCTTTTCCTCTTCCTTTGCCGTCTTTTCGGCCTTGGTCAGCAGCGTGCGCGCAGCAGGCTCTTCGCCCACCGCCGGCATCCGCGTCCAGCGGAACAGGAAGATAACTCCTGCGACTATGAATGCCGCCACGGTGAAAAGCTGCGAGGTGTTGAAGCCACCCACCGTCGGCACATCGGCGCGGATGAACTCGAGAAAGAAGCGGACGAAGCTGTAGGCCATCACGTAGATGAGGAAGAAGTCGCCGTAACGCATGACGTTGCGCTTGCGGCGGAACAGCCACATCAGAATGGCGAACAGGCCGAGATTCCAGAGCGCCTCATAGAGGAACAGCGGGTGGAAGCGCGTCGCATCGAGCGGATAGTCAATCAGGCTTTTGTATGGTTCGACGCGGTGCGCGAAGTCCACACTGATACCCCACGGCAGATTGGTCGGCACGCCGTAAAGTTCCTGATTGACGTAGTTGGCGATGCGGCCGATGGCCTGGCCGAGCGGCAGGACGATACCGGCGTAGTCGAGATACTGCCAAACGTTGAGCTTCTGCCGCCAGATGTAGATGTAGCCGCCGAGCGCGCCGCCGATGACCGCGCCAAAGACGCTCAGGCCGCCGCTCCAGATGGCAATCGCGCCATTCTGGGGGTCGAAGAAGTTCTCCAGATACCATTGGGTGGTCTGACCGGCCGCCACTGCCGAGGCGCTGGGGAACAGGACGGCCCACAGCCGCGCGCCGATGATGGCGGGAAGGATAGCCCACGTCAGCGCGCCCCAGATATGATCCGGGTCTTGCTGGTCGCGTTTGGCCAGGCGGGAAGCCACAAACGCCGCCACCAGCATCGCAAAGACGATGATGATGCCGTAGTAGCGAATCTGAAGCGTATTGCCGATTTCAACGTACTGCGCGGTGAACTCCATGACCTACCCTCGATCCAGGTGCTTGTAGACGTACCAGAGACGCTGCAAAGCCGTCAGGTTCGTGCCGATGGCCAGCACCAGCAGCCCGAGGATCAGGATCTGCGTGGTGAAGTCCGGGAAAATCAGCGGCAGAGCCAACATGATCAGCAGCGTTACGATGCGCTCGAAGCGCGAAAAGAAACCGATCTTCACCGACAGATCGGCTTCACCGGCTCGTGCGCGCACGTAGCTTACCGCGAACGTGCCTATCATTCCAGCCAGAGCCAGCAGCATGATCGTCAGTTCGCCGCGCGCCGCGAAATAGTAGGCGAAGCCAGCCGCGATCAAGCCGTCGGCGTAGCGATCCAGCGTCGAGTCGAGCACGCCGCCGCGCCGGTCTTTGCGCTGCATGGCCCGCGCCACCGCGCCATCCAGCGCATCGAGCGGCAGGCTGATGAGCATGAGCAGGAAGGCCAGCGCCCATTGCCCGTTGGCAATGGCGACCGCGCCGATACCGACGACGATCAGGCCCAGCCACGTGATCCAGTCGGGCTGGATGCCCACACCGGCTACGGCCTTGCCCGCCCGCGTGGTGAGGCCCGCAAATGCCTTGCGCATCTTGTCTGACAGAGTGACGGGTGATGCAGGTGGTGTGGTCATGAAGAACTCCAGTTGAAAGTTCAAAGTTGAAAGTTGAAAGTTGAAAGTCAAAACAAACAGGCGCGTGGGCCAGCCAATCAAGATGTGCATGATGAAACGCGGGAGAGTGTACAGCGTAGCCGTGCAAGTGGGGCAATTCTGCGTTGCCCTTGTTTCAACTTTCAACTTTCAACTTTCAACTTCTCTCCCTTGCCAGCCCGCCGCCCGGCCTGTACACTTTCCGTCAGTCACGGGGTGT
>JAEURB010000402.1 GCA_016788435.1 Anaerolineae bacterium
CTCAGGGTCGGCCTGAGGCAAGCTGGCGAGGCTGCTGATCAGATTGAGCGTGTCCACGACCAGACCGCTGGCGAAGCGATTATCGCCCACATCGGAGGCGCCCCAGGAGCGGAAATCAGGGGCCAGCGTCAGGAAGCCCTGCCGCGCGAAGAAATCGGCTTCCTGCCACGTGCCCAGCCCAGACCAGTAACTCTCGCGGTCGTAATAGCCGTGCAGCATCACGAGCACCGGGAACGGCCCCTCGCCATGCGGTACGTTCATCACGCCGCTGATCGTCAGGCCATCGCTCGGATACGCAAACGCGCGCCGCGTATACGACGGGGTGGTCTCCAGCACATCGCCGCTGAGGATGGCCCCGCCCGGATAGTCGCGCGCCCGCAGCGCAGCGAGCGTGAACGGGTGCAGCGGGCCGGGCGTGGGCGTTTGCGCGGCTGCCGGGCCGGCAAGTAAGCACAGCATCAACAGCGCGGCAGTCAGAGATGAATATCCCATGCGCCAAGCTCCGCGAGGAAATAGTGCGCCGTCAGGTCGAGGTGGATGGGCGTCAGGCTGGCGTAACCCTGATGCACCGCCCACACGTCGGTCCCGACTTCCTGATGTTCACCCGTTGGTTCGGGGCCGGTCATCTGGTACAGGTCACCGTTCTTCACCAGCACGTCGCGATAGATGCGGATGCCCTGCCGGGTCAGGCGCAGGCCCTTGACGCGCTCCACACGCGGCACGTTGAGGTTGAGGATGGTGAGCGGCGGCAGCGGGCGAACCAGCGCGTGCCGCACGACTTCGACCGCCACACGGGCTGCTTCGGCGTATTCGGCAGGGTCATTGGCCTGTTGGTTGTCGAAGGAAACCGCGACGCCGGGCGCGCCATGGATGACCGCCTCCAGCGCCGCCGTCACCGTGCCGCTGTAGGTCACATCCTGGCCCATATTGGCGCCCCGGTTGATACCACTGACGACCAGATCGGGCGGCCACTCGATGACGCCAAGCGCGGCCAGTGCGATGCAGTCGGCCGGGGCGCTAGCGACGGCCAGCGCGGGCGTGCCATCGGCCAGCGTCGTGCGCGTCACGGGTATATCCTGATGCAGCGTCTTCTTGTGGCCGCTGGCGCTTTGATTGACGAGCGGGGCGATCACCTCGACATCAGCCAGCGTGCGCATGGCCTGCGTCAACGCGAGAATGCCCGGCGCATGAACGCCATCATCGTTGGTGATTACGATTCGTTTGCGTTTTTGTTCAGCCATGTGCGGCTGTCCTTTCGAGAGTGAAGTTGAGGGGTGAGTGGTGAAAGTTACGTCCTCTATGAAAATCAACTGGCGCTCGTTGAGAGAAGATGGGATTTGTCGTCGCCCGAGTATAAAGGCTTCGGCCTCGGTCGACACCGGGCATTCATTCGCTCGATCACCCCACATTCGCCCATCTCTCCATTCACACTGGCATAACACTCAACTCTCAACTCTTAACCTCATTTTCCGCCAGTCTGCACAGGGGGCGGTATACAATAGTTGTATGATTCGGGCATAGACTCGCTTCAGCGGGCAGTATACAGTGCGCGCAATGAACGGCAAAAGCGAAAGGAAAGTGGACGCGGATGCCGGAAGTCAACAGTCAGGATTACCTGCAGGGAATCAGCGCGTTCCAAACGGCCCGCCAGCGCGCCTTCTGGAGCGATCTGTTCAGCCTGATCCGGGGGAAGCCGGCCGAGCTGCTGAGCTTCGACGAGATCAAGCAGCGCCTGCGCCTGCGTGAGGAGAACTATGGCGGCCTGCGCGAGGTGCCCCTGAATCGTATCGTCGGCAGCGTGGGCCGCTATCACGAATTCACAGCCGGTTTCTTGCCCAAGCGCGGCAATATGCAAGACCGCTGGAGCCGCGTGTATGCCGTCACCGCCGGGCCGCTTGGCGTACCGCCGGTTGAACTGTACAAGGTAGGCGAGGTCTATTTCGTGCGCGACGGCAACCACAGGGTATCGGTGGCGCGCCAGCTCGGCAGCACCACCATCGAGGCCCACGTTACCGAACTACCCACCTCCATCGAGCTTCACCCCGGTATGACCGACGAAGAACTGGATTCGGCCGAGGCTTATGCGCGCTTTCTCGACATCACACGCCTGAGCGTCACCCGGCCGCTTCACCAGTCCATCACCCTCACCGAGCCTTCGCGCTATGTGGATCTACTTGGCCATGTTTACCTGCACCAGGCGGTGATGAGCCAGAACAGCGGAAGCGAGACGCCGATTGAGGTGGCGGCCGCCGACTGGTACGACACGGTCTACCGGCCGGCCGTCACGCTCATCCGCAAGCACAACGTCCTCGGTGAAAAGTCCGACCGTACCGAGGCGGATTTATACCTGTGGATGATTGATCATCTGCGCGAGATGAAGGAAGTGATTGGCGAGGCGGCCCCCAGCCGTTCCTATCATGATGCGCTGCTCAAGTACCTGGCAGACCGTCGTATTCCGGCCCCGGAAGAACTGGCGAAAGAGCGCGGCGATACGGTCGAAATCGCGCGGGTGGAAATCCAGGCCATCCAGCAGGCCACGCAGGCCGCCGCAGCCTCTGTCGCGGCGCTGGAAGGCGTGGACGATGACGATGATGATGACGAGACGGATTGAAGCGTTTCTCAACCTCAGTTCGCTGCGCCAGCCACTGTTTCGCTGACCTGCACCGCTTCGCGGGCACTCCTCAGGTAAGATTTCCCCCGCTCACCTCGTCGTTAATTTCGAACGTAGTTTTTCCCCTTCGTTGAATCATCTCAGGAGCCTGCAGTGTTGATTGACTTCGCACCCGTTCGCGACCATGAACTGACCTACTTCAAGCTGGGCCAGCGCCTGTCGGTTGCGGACCTCAAAGCAGCCACCCATGCCAGCCTCGACCGTATTCTCGAAATCCTCGGCGACGCGACCGACGCCGAAATGGTACATCAGCCCGACGACCCGCTGGCCGACGATCCCGGCGCCGTGCCGGGTGAAGAAAAGATTGGCTGGTCGCTGGCGCATCTGGTCGCGCATGTAACGGCCAGCGCCGAAGAGCAAGCAGCCGTCAGTTCGATTCTGGCGCGCGGCATCCCGTATGTGCGCGAACCGCGCCTGCGCTGGGAAACGCCGTGGCGCGCCATCGAAACGCGGGAACAGGTGCTGCAGCGTATCGAGGAGAGCCGCCGCATCCGCATCGCCTATCTGGATGCCTGGCCGGATACGCCGCACCTGAACGTCTACCGCGAAGTCTCCGAGCGTTTTCTGGAGAAGTGGGGCCCGCTGAACGCCCCCGCCGCCGTGCTCTACGGACTGATCCACGAGGACGGCCACACCGAGCAGTTCCGCGACGTACGGGCGCAGGCGGCGGCCGCGCTGGCCGCCAACGCCATTCGCTTCCCCGGCCTGGCTGTTCAGGATGTAGCGGGCGACTAAGGGACGTTGAACGTTCGTAGGGGGCGGTTCGCGAACCGCCCCATTTTCAACCCGACTCCGCCTACAGGTGCCGCGTGCGCTTGCCATATTGAGCAAGAAAAGCAGCGTTGTTTGCGTCAGCGCCATCCGCATTCGAGCTTTGCAGGATGGGCGGCGTGATGCCCCGTTCGAGCAGCAGGCGCGCTGTTTCGGCCACCCACTGCTGAAGCAGCGCCGCCCCGATGACGGTACTGGTCGAGCACAGCCCGCCCGCCATACCGTCGAGGGTCAGCGCCGTATCACCCGTCTCGCCGCAGTTGTCGAAGACGATGTCCGCCAGTTCAAACAGGCGCTTGCCGCCGGCATGGCGTGAGCTTTGGCTGCTCGAATGCGTGACCGATGTAAGCGCCACGACAGTCAGCCCGCGTTCTTTACAGAGCAGCGCCATTTCGATGGGCACGGCGTTACGCCCCGAGTTCGAGGCGATCATGATGACATCGCCGGCGCGCACATCGTAGCGTTCGAGTATCACCGCCGCGTAGCCGGGCAAGCGTTCGAGCAGCGTGGCGCTGTCGGCACCCTCGCGCATCATCACGCCGGGGTCGAGCATCGGGTTTACGGCCGCCAGCCCGCCCGCGCGGTGAAAGAGGTCCTCGGCCAGCAAGTGGCCGTGCCCGGTACCGAACCCGTGCAGCACGCCGCCCGCTTCGATGCAGCCCGCCAGCGCTTCGGTCGCGCGGCTCATCGCTTCGGCATTGGCCAACTCGGCACGATCCAGCACTAATCGCGCGGCGTCGAAAAAGAGGAAGGACATGGCGGCGCTCCTAAGCGGCGATGGTGCAGCCTGATGACCAGGCGCTATGATGCGCCGGCCTCGCCCACCTGATAGATGCGGTATCCGTCTTGATCGTAGATCAGGCGCAGCGTTTCCGCCCACGCCCCCGGCGAATCCCCTTCAGCCAGCGCCTGTTCCAGCGGCCCGAACAGAATATAGTCTATCGGGTCGCTGCATGGCAGTGGTGCTGGCGCCAGGCACGGCCCGGCCAGCAGTGCTACCTCCTCCTCCGCGCTCAGCTCACCCCGGAAGAATACTTCACTTAGCGCCCGCTTCTCGCCGGCGGCGATGGTTTCCGGGCCGTGGCCGGCGAACGGACGCAGGTGCGTGAAGGCGGGCAGCACGTTCCCGCTTTCGAACGCGCCCAGCACGACTGCGCCGGGCGCGGCATGCGCGTTCAGCCAGTTCAGCGCGGTGGTTTCGGCGGCAGGACGGAAGGTCGGCGTGGCAGGGTTGGCAAGCGAGGCCAGGCTGCCCGCCAACAGGAAGGCCACGCTCAGGCTGGATAGCCCGATCATCGTTCCGGCGGCGAAACGGCCCGCCCGCCCGCGCCGCGCCCAACCGGCCAGGCCAATCGCGGCCAGTATCGCCAGTGGCACGATGACGCCTTCCAGCAGGCGTCGCTGCACGCTGATCGGCAGGTAGGCCAGCAGCGGCGCGATCAGCACCCAGGCCAGCAGCAGCGCCAGGCGGCCTTTATCCCAAGCGGAGGCCCAGACGAACGGCAGCGCGGTGACGGCCGGTATCAGCAGCGGCAGATAAGCCAGCAGCAGCTCCAGCGGGGGGGGCGACGGGAGAGGACTTTGCGCGCTCCAGATGGACAGCGCGGGATTGCTGAGAAAGGTCAGCGCAAAATAGACAGGCGGGGGCAGCATCAGCACAGCAGATAGCGCCGCCCGCTTGACAAA
>JAEURB010000452.1 GCA_016788435.1 Anaerolineae bacterium
CGTCTTGCCGCGCTTCGTTACCTCGGCATACAGCTTGAGCAGGTAGTTGAGGTACAGGCGGCCGAGGCCGATGCGTTCAACCTCAGGAGCGCTGTGGCCTTCGCCCAGTTCCCACGGCTCGTCGCCGCCCACGTTCAGCACATCGGCCTCGAAGTGGGGCAGCAGTTCATCGTAGAGCGCCGCGACCAGTTCGATGCTGCCGGGGTCGAGCGGATTGAGCGATGATGGAGCGCGGTGGCGGCCATCCCACGGCGTGGTGAAGCCGTCTGGCTTCTCGGCCAGCGGGGCATAGCGCGAGTGCTTCAGCCAGCGTTCCATATGGCCGAGGCTGTTCTGATTCGGCACGAGGGTGATATGGCGCTGGCGGCAGAAAGCACCCAGCTCAAGGATTTCCTGCGGCGTGAACGGCGAGGCGTCGCGCCAGACTTCGGGGTGCGCCGGGTAGGCGAAGGTGTGTTCGGCGTACAGCTCGAGGTGGTTGATCTTCCAACTGGCGAGGCGTTCGACCAGCGCGATCATCATATCCATGCGTGGCACGCGGTCGCGGCTGACATCGAGCATCACCCCGCGCTGGGGGAAATCGGGCGCGTCGGTGATGGTCAGGGCGGGCAGATCGGGCGCGGCCTGCTGCACAAGCTGGCGCAGCGTACAGACGCCATACCACACACCTGCCTGATCGGCCCCCGCGATCTCGATGCCATCCGGGGCAATCGCCAGCCGGTAGCTTTCCGGCGCGCCGCCCGCCAGCACGAGCAGCCGCACGGCGAACGCGCCCGGCGCAGCAGCAGCCGCAATTGGATAGTCGCGGCCCGCCATAGTAAGAGCCGTTTGCAGTGCCTGCGCTTCGAAGAGCAAGCCCGGCCCGGCCACGATGACGCCGCTCACGGGCAGTAACACTGAGCATGCCTCACGCTGAACGTGACGCGGCTGGGGGAGCAGGATGAATTCGGACATGAGTACTCCAGGTAAGCGGCAGACGCTGTGAATGGGAAGAATTGTAGCGCGTTCGGTTGGCGGGTGGGCAGGCCGCGCCTCTCACCCGGCCCGCCACAAGTAGCGGTTGATGGTCGCTCCCCTTTCGCGGAATCCGATGCGCCGGTAAACGGTCAGCCCCATCTCGCTGGAGAACAGCGCGCCCTTCCGCGACGTGGCCGGCCCTCCGCTAACAGGCTCTTTTTCGGCACGTGTTCATACATTATGATAAAATAGTTACATCGGCGAGTAGAGGTGCGAAATTATGACCGATCCCGTGAAGGTGGAGACGTTGGGTGTGAAGTCGCATGACCGGCCGGATGAGGTACGTAGCCCGGCCAAGACCCGATTGGAGATTGTGCGGCTGGAGGGAGTCACGCTGGGGCGGGAGACGTTCGAGCCGGGCTGGAGCTGGCACGAGTGCATCAAGCCGGTTGTCCAAACGCATTCCTGCCAGGTATCGCATATCGGTTACGCCGTTTCGGGCACGATGACCGTGCGCCTGGATGATGGAACGCAGCGCACCATTACTGCTGGCGATTCGTTTACTATTCCGCCCGGCCACGATGCCTGGGTGGAAGGCGACGAGCCGTTCGTCGGTATCGAGGTGTTGAGCGCCGAAAATTACGCCAAGGGCTGATCGGCGATGATGAGTGGCGGCAAGCGTAACCTTTGGGTCGCTCTTGCCGCCTACCTGGCCCGCATGCGATTGTTCTTCGGGTTGTGTTCCAGTTCGACCAGACCAAGGGCTTCGAGCAGCGGCGGCAGATACAGCCCGAAGCGGCCGCGATAACCCTTCTTCAGGCCATACCAGCCGCCAACCGGATTGGTGGCCGAGCGCGCCCAAGCCTCGACGGTGCCTTCTTTGGCCGGCTTCTGCTCGTCGGCCGCGCCCAGTTCCATCCAGTCACCATGCGCTTTCAGCATCGCCACGCAGTCGTCAATACAGCGCAGGTCGTAGTGCAGCACGGTGCTGCCCACCTTGCAGACGAGGATGGGCGGTTCGTGCGCCTCATCGCGGTACATAGTGTATTCCGACGTGCCCGGTGGTGTTTTGAGCACCCAGGGATTGTCTTTCGTTCCGAGTGCGGCCATTGTCTTTCCTCCTCGTACACTTGCATTCTGAGCGATATCACTCCCTCGACAACACGACTTCGCCTGTGCCTGCGCCCTCGAACGTACCGATGACCAGCGTGTAAGTTCCGGCGGCATCCACTTGCTGGACGATACCCGCATTGAGATCGGTGTAGTCATCGTTGCTGGTCACCGGCGTCCCATCGGGGCCGAGCAGGACGGCCAGCGTATCCACTCCATCCGCCTCGCTGGCCGCCAGCAGAGTCAGGGTTTCGCCGGCTTCGGCCTCCATCGGAATGCGATAGGTGCGGCCGGGCACGAAGGCGAGCGTGATTGTGGTTCCGGCCGCCAGCGGTTCGGTATCCACGTACTCGCTGGTTGCCCCGGCGATGTGATCGGCGAAGAATTGGGTAGCGATGGCCTCGTTATCCTGATCCATGTAGGCGGTGGCGAGGATGGCGTTCACGCGCGGTGTATTCAGGCCGAGGTCGTAGGCCGCCACTGCCTGCTCAAAGGCCCGTTCGATATCGCCCAGCGCGTACAGATAGGCGTCGGCGGCGATGAAATGGACGTCGGCGCTGTTCGGGGCCAGTTCGAGCGCGCGGGCGATATCCGCCTCGCCGCCTTCAAAGTCGCCCGCGTACAGCCGCGACGAGCCGCGAAAGAGCGTGGCGTAGACGTTGTCGGGCAGCAGTTCGAGCAGGTGGCCGGTGGTGGCGCTGGCGGCATCGTAGTCGCTCACCCACCACTGGGCGAAGCTCTGGCCGATCAGCGCGATCAGGTCATCGGGGTTGGCGCTCACCTGCGTTTCATAGGCGGCGAGCATCTGGCCGAAGGCGTCGGGTATGACGGGGATGACCACCTTCTGCATCTGCGTGAAGTGGCCGAGGGCGTTGGAATAGCTGCCCGCCATGAGCGCCGCTTCAATCCGGCTGCGATAGGCGTTCACATCGAGCGCGCCCGCATCGGTCAGGCAGGGCGTCGCTTCCGGCGTGACTTCAGGCTGGCCGGTCAGGAGCGCTGTGGAGGGGAGAGGGCTGACCGCGCACTCGCCCGAATCGCCGGATTGGGCCGCAACCGCCGTGATTCCCATGAGGCCGAACAGCAGGCAAAACAGCAGACGCGTAAAACGGAACATTCCCTATTCTCCCAATCCAGCCGCCACCATCCAGCCTACACCAAAACGCAGAAAGGCGGGAGTTTCACAGGTTTCCGTAACGCATATGCCATCTCTCACCGGGCCAAGGCTAGGATAAGGTATTCATCGCTTCACGCACCGTTCCCGGAGAACTCGTTGTGAATCAAGTTGAGACCCATTCCGCCGCAATCCCGGCCCACATGCCGCGCCCGATGACGCTTGAAGAGGCATGGCGGGTGGTCTGGGTGAGGCCACTGTCCCGGCCAATTGGAGAACTACTGGACGAGGGCATACTGAATGCAGACAGGCTTCAATGGGCGGCAGAACATGCATACAACATCCGACTGAAGCAGGCGGCCACAATCGTACTCAAGAGTCTGGAAAGGGGCCGTGGGGATACAGCACGTCCTGCCGCGAACGCTGCACAAAGCGAAATCCCTCAATTCCAATCCGACATGACGGTGCAGCAGGCGCGCGCAATGCCCTGGCCGTTCCGTGATTTCCGTGGACGATCGATGGGTGAATTGCTTGACGCCGGACTGATCACTGCGCGCGATCTTGGAGGCTTAGTTGAACGAGCATACGAACCTCGCGTGAAACAAGCTGCCATAATTCTCATGCTAAAACGCATTGATCAGGTTGTCGAAGAGTCGTCTGCGAAAGGAGCGGTGAAGCTCATTTCCGGCGGTCGCAGCTACGCACTACGCAAGCAGTTTGAGTGGTTCCTGGAAATGGGAGCCATCTGCGGAGCGATCATTGGCGCTGGTTCAGTGTTAACCATTTGGTACTTTGTGGCCGTTGCCCAGACTCGCGCCACAGCTTCAGCGACGGAAACATCCCCGCAAGGAGTACTCGTACCCCTTCTACTCTCTGCTGTAGTGGGCCTTATCATCATCTTGGTTATTCGTTGGGCTTCTGAGCGTTTGCTCAAGAGATCCTTTTCCCGCCTTGAGTGGCTTCGCAGGGGGCAAGAGGGCGAGGATCGCGTGGTTGAAACGATCCTGCCTGCACTGGATGGCGACTGGACGGTCTTTCGAAATGTCGTGTTGCCGGGACGCAAGGGTGATCTGGACGTGATTCTTGCCGGGCCAGCGGGGATGTGGGTTCTGGAGGTCAAAACCTATCAAGGCGCTTACCGCGCTTTGGGTGAGCGATGGGAACGTTACGCTGGTGGGCGCTGGCAAGGACTGTCAAAAAACCCCGGGTCTCAGGCCAGGATGAATGCCGGCATGCTCAGTAGTTTCCTGAGGGAGAAAGGTGTGCAGCTTTGGATCGAACCCGTCGTCGTGTGGGCAAACCCGAATTCGCCGCTTACGCTGGAAGAGCCGAAGCCGGAAGTCTGGGTGATGGACAACTTGCGCGATGAGGCGGGTAATCTATTTTCTGGTCACGCAAAAGGGCCGGAAATCATTCAGCAGGCGATAGCGTCACTGGTGAGGGTCTGTGAAGATGCCGCGAAAGCGCGCGCCGAGGAGTCGGATCGGTAGAGACCAGGTCTCAGACAGCGGGAGAAAAGTAACGGGGACGGCCGCACGGCCGTCCCCGTTCTGTGTTACGCCGCTGCCAGCTCGCTCGTCACTGCATAGGCCGGTTCGGCTTCAACATCGCCGGTTGGCGCGGGCGGGGGCGGGTCGTTGGGCGTCACGTCCGGCAGTTCGCGCTCGATGCGGCGCATCGGGCCGTAGAGGAACGCCGCGCCCGTGCCAATGAGGGTGAGCGTGCCGGCGAGGATGTACATCAGGCCGATGCCGCGCCCGTCGCCCGTGCCGATAAGCTGGCCAACGCTGCCCGCCAGCGCCCCGTTTTCGCGCAGCAGCGGATTGAAGACATTGTCCGCCAGCGGGCCGGACAGCAAATAGGCCACGGGGATAGCGATCATGGCCAGCATCCGCCCGGCGGCGAAGACGCGGCCCTGCACATCCTGCGGAACCTTCTTCTGCAGCAGCACCTGCACCGAGCCGTTGATGAGCGGGCTGCCGACCAGCAGCGCGAGGTGCGCCACCGCCAGCAGGGCCACGCTCTCACGCCAGCCCATTGCCACCATTGTGAGCCCCTGCAGCAGCCCAAAGCCGTAAATCGTGATCGTCTTGCGCTTGAAGCCGCCCCAGGTCGCCATCAGCACGCTGCCGATCATGATGCCGACACCCATCGCCGAAACGATCAGGCCGAGTTCCGCCGGTTGGCCGAAACTGAGCACCATCGGCGTCAGCAGCGGGTCCATGAGCGCCCAGGTGAAGTTGATGAAGGCGAAGAACAGCACCATGGCGAACAGGCCCGGCCGCTTCAGCATGTACTGCCAGCCGTAGCGTGCATCCTGCCACAACGACGGGCGCTTCTCGTGGGGGGCTTCACTGCGCTGGTAAGCCGGGAAGCGCACGAAGAGCAGTGTGCCGACGGCGAAGAGGAAGGTGGCGAAGTCGAGCGCGATGATGCCAGACAGGCCGATGAGGCCGATCAGCGCGCCGGCCAGCGCCGGGCCGAGGATCATGGCGATGCCCTGCGCGGCCGAGCCCATGCCCGCCGCCCGTTCGAGGCGGTGTTTGGGCACGAGCTGCGAGATGGCCGCCGACCACGCCGGGCCTTGAAACGCGCTGGCGGTTGAGCTGACGGCCGCCGTGATGTAGATCATCCAGATTTCGAGCGTGCCAGTGAACAGCAGCAGCGCCACAGCAATCGTGCTCAACCCAGCGGCCAGGTCGGCCAGCATCATCACGCGGCGGCGGTCGTGGCGGTCAATAATCGCGCCGGCGATGGGGGAGATGACGATGCCGGGCAGGATGGCAGCAACGGCGATCAGGCCGAACTGAGTGGCCGAGCCGGTTTGCTGGAAGACCCAGACGCCCAGCCCGAACGAAGTCAGGCTCGAACCGATCAGCGAGATTAACTGGCCGAACCAGACGAGGTAGAACGTGCGCATACTGGCGGGCTTGGCGGTCGTCATGAGTAATTTCCTTGCAGCAGCTTTGGCATACCGTAAGATACGCTGCGCGCTGCAAGGCGGTTCAAGATTGGGGGCGAGTCACTTACGCAGCGTAAACGCCCGGAGTGAACCCAGCGGGCGATCCCAGCGCGCGAGCGTGACCGTAAAGATGCCGCCAGTCGCCAGCACCAGCGCCAGAAGTGCCTTAGGCGTGATGGTTTCGCCCAGAAACAGCCATGCCAGCCCCGGAATGAATACCAGCATCATGTTGTTAATGATATTTGACTCGATGGCTGTGAGGGTTTGCAGCGTGCGGTTATACAGCGTGAAGGCGAAGGCCGTATTGACGGCGGCCAGCCAGACGATGGCAAGAATGCTCGGCAGGCTGAATGCCGGGTCCGGCTCAAGGATGATGCCGGTTACCAGCATGGCGAGGCCGCCGATGGACATGGTGATCAGCGTGACCACAATCGGGGCCATGGTGGCAGTGCGGTTCAGCGCACGGCCCAGCACTACCCCGACGGCGTTGGCAGTCAGGCAGATCAGAGCGGCCGCGATGCCGATGAAATCGCTGCCGGAAAGCGTGACCGGATAGAAGAAGATGACAACGCCAGCCAGGTACAACCCCAGCCCCAGCCACTGCGCCCGCAGCGGACGTTCGTGCAGGAAGAGTATGCCCAGCGCCGTCACCGCAATCGTCGTGAAGCTGAGCAGCAAATTGACGGTCACTGCGGGCAGATAACTCAGGCTGACGAACTGCGCGCCCTGCGCCACGCCAATGAAGACTAAGCCCAGCACAATCAGCAGTTGCCATTGGCGCGGGCTAAACTCGCGAAGGCTGTTTCTGAGCTTCGGCTGGCGCAAAACGAGAGGCAGCAGGCACAACGCAGCGAGGCTGTAGCGCAGGCCGGCAAAAGTGAGCGGCGGAATATTATCCCGCAGGCCGAACTTGATGATCACCCATGAGGTAGCCCACAGGAAGGTGACGAATAAGGCGGTGAGAACGGCGCGGCTATGAGGTGAAAGCGAACGAAACACCGGGTATCTCCATCGGGAACAGGCGAGCGAAAATCGCTCAACTTACTCCCTCTGGCCTTTTCTTCCAGCCGGTGAGGACCGTTCACTCAGCCCCCTGTCACTCCAGGGCCAGCCCCGATGCGCGCACCGGCGGAACCCAGGTAACCCTTCAGTTGAAGTGGGGGCAGTATAAGGGGAATGTGCTGGATTTGCGAACAGGCGCGGACTTAGAGCGGACAGCCCACATCGTGTCATTTTGTTCAGCGTGAGGAGGAAAAACCTGCCCGGCTCGGCGCAACCGCTTACTGTTTCACCGAGCCAGCGGTCAGGCCGGCCACGAAATAGCGCTGCAAGGCGAAGAAGACCACCAGCGGCACCGCCATCGAGATGAACGAGGCCGCGCTCATGAGGTGCCATTCGGTGGCATAGGTGCCGAGCATCGCCTGAATACGCACCGTCATCGGCTGGTTGACGGGATCGCTCATGAAGACCAGCGCCACGAGCAGGTCATTCCACACCCACATGAACTGGAAAATGGCCAGCGAAGCCAGCACCGGCACCGACAACGGAATGACGATGCGCC
>JAEURB010000503.1 GCA_016788435.1 Anaerolineae bacterium
CGGCGATACGTGGCACACCGTCCCCGAGTCCGTGCCGCAGGGCGACTGGATGGGCGCTGCGCTGGTGGGCGAGTGGCGGGGCTTCCTGCACGCGCTCGACACCAGTTCGCCGCCGCCCGTGCCGTCCGATTTCGCGCTCCACATTATGCAAATTGTGTTCGCCGCCGAGGAATCCAGCGCGTCCCGGCGCGAAATCCTCATTGAGCCGGCCTGGTACCCGCCTGAACACGCATGACAAACGAACCAGTGCATCAGTGGCTCCTCGCTGACATTGGCACATTGCGGGAAACGAGCTTCCGCACTGAAACCGCCCTCGCGTCGAGTTCGTTCACGCTTACGGTCTGGTACACCATTCAGCGAACCGGCCGAAGGCAGGTCATCGTTCGGCTGAACCCGACCGGCGAAACCGGGTGGACACTCGCCGTGGAGGATAGCCACCTGGTCGCCGAATACGGCACGGCCGAGCGTGCCATAATCCGCATCGAAGGCCCGAAGGTCACGCCTGAGCGTTGGTCGTTCGCTGCCGTCTCCGCCGATTCCGCTTCGGCTTCGCTGAGCCTTATGGATGGCCGGCAAACGGTCAGTTCAGCACGCGGCTTACCAGACAGCGACTTCATACTGAGCGAGGTCATTATCGGCGGCTACACCGACCCGGCTGGGGGCCATTACGATCACACCTTCGGGCGTGATGGCGGCGGGCTGGCTGATGACGTGCAGCTGTACGACCGCGTGCTTACAGAAGACGAGCTTGCCGTGCTCGCTGCAGTGACAGGTGAAGCCCCTGTTGCCCGGCTCATCTGGGCCGCCGAACGGCAGGAAGCACCTTGCGACGTGCATTTTCAGGCCGCCGATGCCAATAACGCACACAGTTTCGTCTGGGACTTTGGCGACGGTACAGGCGTAGTTGGCCGCGCGGTCACGCATCATTACGCACACGCGGGCGAGTTTCCGGTGCGCCTGATAGCCATCGGCAGCGGCCACCAGCAGGCCACCGTAGAAGAGGTGCTGTCGCTGACGGGGCGGCCTGAACTGATCAGTGCGCCCGTCTTCGTCAACGGTAGCGAGGGCTACGCCTGCTATCGCATCCCCAGCATCGTCCGCGCCGCCAATGGTGACCTGCTGGCGTTCGCCGAGGGTCGCCGTGATTCGTGCAGTGATTCAACTCCGGTCATTCATATTGTCAGCAAGCGCAGCGCCGACAATGGGCGAACGTGGGAACCGCTGCAAGTGGCCGCGCAGCACGGAGAGCAAGCGCTCATGAACGCTTCGCCCGCCGTGGATACGGCGCGTGGCAGCGGGCGTATTGTGCTGCTCTACAACCTGATGACGGCCAATGAGTGGGCGCTGGCGCGTGGCGAAGGCCGCAATCAAACGCTGTGCATCACCAGCGGCGATCACGGTGTGTCTTGGAGCGCCCCACACGATGTCAGCGAACAGATTGGCGAGCGCGACTGGCGAATTCAGCGGCCCACGCTGGGGCATGCTGTTCAGCGGCCAGACGGACGCATTATTCACGTCAGCACGATCACGGCGGGGGATGCCGGCGTCTTCGCCTCGCAGAACGCGCTAATCTGGTCAGACGATCTGGGCGAAAGCTGGCATCACGCGCAGCCGTGCCCCGTCATAGGCCTGAATGAGGCGGCGGCTGTCGTGCTGAGTGACGGCAGTGTGCTGATCAACAGCCGGGCGTACATCAATGAACAGCCAGCGGGGCGGCGGGCGCTGACGCGGGCGCACTTCACCGCCGAAAGTGGCGTCCACTACGGGGTGACAATCTATCATCCGGTGCTGGAGGATTCTGCAGTGCAGGCCAGTATGCTGCGCCTCGAAACCGAACGAGGCTCCGTCATCCTGTTTGCCCACCCGGCTCATTCCCGGGCGCGGCGGCGATTAACGCTGCACTTGACCTTCGATGACGGGGCAACATGGCCGGTTGCCCGCGAGATTGACGGCGGCCCAGCCGCCTACAGCGACCTTGCGCTTCAGGAGGATGGCCGGCTGGCTATCCTCTACGAGCGAGGCAATCATGGCGGCATATTCTATGTCAGCCTGGCACCCGATGAGTTGATTGATAGCATGCCGCGATCGGTCTAACCTTAGTTTCGGAATCTTTCCTGTGGCCAGTAGTTCCTCCGCAACCCCCCACTTTCACTCGTTACCCCCGAATGCCGCTGCCGCGTTGCGTCCCGGCGTTCACCCGCCAACCGCCTGCCTGCCCTATACTAGATCGGTACCGGCCTGCCCTGAAATGCGCCTCTTGTTCGCTGATCTGTCCACTTGTTCACTACACTCTTCTCTCAGATGGTTGTTCGCGAGTTTAATTCTGTTCGGTTGTTCGCTGTGGTAATAGTCTTACTAACTATGCCAAAGCCCCCCTATCCAGCATGGAGGGTGGCCGGGGGTGAAGTTTCTTTCGAGTGACTGCTGGGGCATCATGGGAGAGAAATGTTATCTGTAACTCAGGTTGCCCAATCTTCATCTGCGCTGTAACGAGAGGGAGTGTCATGAAACTTGCGACCTATATCGCCGCTGGCGAGGAACGATTCGGATTAGTCCTGCCGCACCCCCATACGGGTGAGGAATGGGTATTCGAGCCGGGTCTGACGCAGAAGCGGCTGGCCGAATACGCCAAACGCGGCACTTCGCCGTATGTGGCGACGCGCCCGGTATTCTGGGAGGACGCCGCGCCCACCAGCATGATCGGCTTTCTGGAGACGGGGCCGGATGGGTTGTCCCGCATGCGCCGCCTGCACGACTTCCTGCTGGGCTTCCTCGACAAGGCCGACACATTCATCCTGCTTGGCGCGGCTCACCGCATCGCCGATGTGAAACTGCGCGCCCCGATTCCGCGCCCGCGCCTGCTGCTGGGGCTGGTGCAGAACAGCCCAACCGCCTGGCGGCATGTTCTCGAACGGCAGCATCTGAATGTGTTCCCGCAGGGTCACCAGCGCCCGCAGGGTGCGGTGATTGACCCCGGCGAACCGCTGGTGCTTCCCCATGCGGCCCGCATTAGCGGCGGCTGGAACCCTGAGCTCGCCGCCATTATCGGCACCGGTGGGCGCGATATTCCGGTCGCGCAGGCTATGTCTCACGTCGCGGGTCTCACCATCGTCTCGGATGTCACGGTGGACTATTTCCGCACCGATATGTTCGTCCAGGCCGAGCCATACGACTGGTTTGAAGACGCGATGACGTCATGGGGTGACAAGAAATCCGACCGCCGTTTCCCCATCGGGCCGTATCTGGTCACGCTCGATGAGGTGGGCAACCCGTATGACCTGCTGACCTACACCCGCCAGTCGGGGTACCTGCGCGACCGTTCGCACACTGGCGCGATGAGTATTGGAATCGAGCGCACGATTAGCTGGCTGTCGTCGTTTCGGGAACTTCAACCCTGCGACCTAATCCATATGGGCACGATGGGCTACGATGGTTCACCCTTTCACGAGCAGCCGTTCGATGGTGACGTGATCGAGAGCGAAATTGAGAAACTGGGCGTCCTGCGAAACCCGGTGGTGCATCTTCCCAGGCCGGAACCCGGCAAGATCACAGTGTTGCCCGGTGATCTACCCAACGCCGCGCGGGAACTGGTCGGCACACCCGGCGCATCCATCGCCTCGCCCGATGCATGGAGCGTTAGCCAGGCGCGGCACTTCTGGACGCTGTTCGGCAACTACGCCGCTGCCGAAGTGAACGAAGGGCTGGTGCGCCGTCCGTATCCACGCTTCCTCGGTGCGCCGGCGTCGGCACTGGCGTCTGGCGGGCATTCCGTTCACATCCCGGCGCGCGCCCACACGCTCACGTTGGGCTGCGAACTGGCCTGTGTGATTGACCGAATCGCCAGCCGCTTGACCCCTGAAGAAGCCGAAGCCGCTATCCTCGGTTTCGCGCCGGTTGCGGTCATCCGCGATTCATCGTTCAAAGACGCAGTCATCGAACCGGCTTCGCTGCAGGAACGCCATCTGCCGAGCGTCTATGCGCGCTGGGCCGATGGCTTCAACGTGGTCGGAGGGCTGGTAAGGCTGGCTGATCGGGATTGGCGTGGCCGTCGCTGCCGGGTCGAGGTGGACGGGTTGGGTGCGGTCGAAACCAATACGTCTGACTATCTGATGGCTGCCGCCGAAGTGTTGGCTTACATCACGCGCTACATCACGTTGTTTCCGGGCGACGTGCTGACGCTCGGTCCGCTGGGCCATGAGCTTGTCATACCCATCGAGGCTCGGCCAGCGCCCGGCACGGCCGGTTATGCAGAGATTGAGGACCTCGGCCGCGTGAGCTTCACGCTCGGGTGATTCCCCGGCCCTCGTGCCCTTCACCCCCTCTCCAGAATGGAGAGGGGGCCGGGGGTGAGGTTTCTTTCAGGAGGGAATGAGGGAAAACCTACAGCGCAATCAGCTTGGCAAAATCCGTTTGAGCCAGGCTGGCGCGCAGCAACTTCTGGCCTTCGGGGCCAAGCGGCAGCGCGGGTGGGCGTGGATCGCCCGTTTCCGCCTTCAGCATGTCAGCCAGTACCATCCGCAGCGCGCCGCTGAAACCGGCTGCGATCATCGCCCGTGTGACGCGGTTAACGCGTAACTGTAGGTCGCGAGCCTCGGCGTAGTCTCCCGCCTGAGCCGCCTTGTAGATGGCGAGATAGACGCCGGGGAAGGCGTTGATGGTAGAACCAATCGTCCCCGTCGCGCCCATCATCAGCCCGAATATGGCCTGCTCATCCATACCCGAGAACAGCGTCCACTTTCCGCCGCCCAGTTCAACGATATTCCGCAGCTCGTACATGTTGGGGCCGGTGTACTTCGCCCCGCCGAGATTGGGTATCTCCAGCAGGCGGCGCATCAATGCGACGCCGTCGAGGCGCGGATTCAGCAGATAGGCCAGCAGCGGGATGTCAGGCGTGGCGGCGCCGAGCGCCGAATAGTAGCGCCTAATGCTCTCTTCCGACTCATAAAGCGGCGGGATGATGCTGCTGATGGCGACCGCGCCGTTATCCCGTGCGTGGCGGGCAAGGGCTTCGGCATCCGCCGTAGCGACCGCGCCCACATGCACGATCACGGGCACGCGGCCGTTGATGTGGCGCAGCGCCGCCTCGACGAGTTTCCGCCGGTCGGCCAGCGCCATGAAAACGCCTTCGCCGGTCGTGCCGCCAGCGTAGAACCCGTGTACGCCCTTGTCAATCAGGTAGTCAATCAGTGCATACAGACTGCCCAGATTGATGGTCTGGTCTGGATTGCTCGGTGTGACGAGCGCGGGCCAGACCCCGGAGAAGATGGTCATACGATTCCTCTTTCGTGAATTATCGGTGTTACG
>JAEURB010000362.1 GCA_016788435.1 Anaerolineae bacterium
GCTCAAGCGCGCCGTTTCGTTGAGCGACCTGGCGGCCTCCACATCGGCCGGCGATGCGTTGTACTCCTCCAGAATTGATTCCAGCCGGTCATTGCTGACAAAGTCAATGTCATCGAGATTGACGGCCTCGATCAACTCCGGTGAAATGGAGTCATAGTACTCGATGTCGCGCATCACGTTGACGCTCAGTACACCGATCACCAGCGCGGCGGCAATCGCCGTGCCGACCGCAGTGGACAGGTTGTTGACCGTGCCGCGCAGCGCGCCCACATCGCCGGCATACCGCGTCGGCGACGAACGAACCATGAGGTTGAACATCAGCGTGAGCAGCACGCCTTCGCCCAGGCCCGTGACGATCAGGCCTGCGATGACCCAGATGGTGCTCCACTCGTTTTGAATGACGATTGCCAGAAAGGCCAGCCCAGCCGCCAGTACCGAGAACGCGACGATAGCGATGTTGCGCGGCGTGAAGCGGTCGAACAGGCGCACGCTGAGGAAGGCCGCGACGAAGATGGCGAACGAGTAAGGGACGATGGCGATGGATGTCTGAAATTCGGTGCGCCCCTGTACGATCTGGATATACAGTGGGATGAGGAAGGTGACTGCCGGGCCGAGCGCGCCAACGATGAGCAGGCAGAAGGCGGTCGCAACCTTGGCGGCCGAGTTGACCGTATCGAGCGCGAGCAGGGGAGGCAGGTCTTTTTCGGCGCGTTGGTATGACCACAGGAAGAACGCCTGCCCGAGAACCAGCCCGAAGACGATCATCAGCGGCGCAGGCGACATGCCCGCGATGCTGAACGGCGCGTTCGGATTGGCCGAGAACAGCCCCCAGCGGTTGAGATTGTCGAAACCGATGCTGATCAGTATGACGGCCGCCGCAATCAGAAGCGCGCCAACCTTGTCAATCGTCACCGATTTCTTGCCGGCTGGCGACTTCAGGCGGAAGCTGAGTGCGAAGACGGCCACCGCGATAATGCAAATCAGCACATAGCTGGAACGCCAGCCAAGGAGGGTAGCCATTGCCCCGGCGATGAAGAAGGCCAGCACACCGGCGAGGGCCTGCGACGACTGCAGGTAGCCAATCGCCTGCGATTTCTGCCGTCCCTCGTAATGAGTGGCGATCATGACGACCAGCGCGGGAACCAGCAGTGCTGCCCCCATGCCCGCCACCGCCTGCGCCACGATCATCATCGTCGGGCCAGCGGCGAAGACCATCATCGCCATGCCGATGCCATGCCCGATTGCGCCCGCCTGGAACAGATTGCGCGAACCGTAACGCTGGCCGAGCTTCGCGCCAACCATCACCAGCGCTGCCACCGCCAGCGAATACATGACCAGAGCTGTGCTGATGGTGGATGGCGACGTATTGAAGTCCTCGACGATGCCACCGATGGAGACGGGAAGCGCGCTGATGTTGAAGCTCATCTGAACCTGCGCCAGCGCGATGACGAGCATCGGGAACCAACTGGCCTGAACGGATGCCGCTTGCGGGGCAGGTGCTGCGGCCGTGCTTGCCATTTTGATTACGCCTTTGTGCGTGCCGGTCACTCCTGCAAGGCCGGGCCGGTGCGCGATGGTGGCAAATACTATGTGCAACTAAACCTTACGACTTATCTGACGCTATTCTAGGAGTTCGTTGGTGAACAATCAAATGAGAAAGTGCGTAAACGATACACCAGGTTTCCAGAAGCGATACTTCCCTCGCTACACGAGAAAGTGACGATAAGTACCGCATCCTCAGATAACATATAAGTAACATATATAGTTATTCGAGCCAGTACTGGAAAAACGAAACGCCTCTGAATGAAACAGAGGCGTTTTGTCGTGCTGCGGGGAGAACAGGATTCGAACCTGCGATTGAGCGTTACCACCCAATAACCGCTTAGCAGGCGGCCCCATTCGACCACTCTGGCATCTCCCCTTGGGGCATGTGCGTCGTGTTCGAGCGGAGGGAGTGGGATTCGAACCCACGGTACAGGAAGCCTGTACGGTGGTTTTCAAGACCACTGCCATCAACCACTCGGCCATCCCTCCTAAATCGGAAGCTGCACACGCCGGTTAGTCTAGCATATGCGGCTGAGCCGGTCAATCCTTCGGCCGGGTGGGTATAATGAGCTTTCCGAACGTGCAGGAGTGACCGATTGGACCCCTTGAGTTTGGCGCTGCTGGGCGCGGCATTTGCGCTGGTCGGCAGTGTGATCTACCTGGCGAACATCGCGGCGCTCAACCCGGCGCGCTTGCCCCTCCTGCGCGGCGTACTGGGCCTGATTACGCTGCTGCTGGTCTCGGTGGGTGCGCTTTCGATGTTCTCGCTGGCGGCCGATACGCCGGAACTCGCTGCATCGGCAGGGGTCGGTGCGGTCGCGGCGGTTGCGGCAGCCGCTTTCAGTGTGGGTGCGTTGAACTCGACCGGCTTTCGCGCCGACCTGTCGCGCCCGTTCGGCCCGCGCTACGACGCCGAATCGCCCGTACATCTTGCGGCGCTGGTGCTCACCGCTTCGCTGTTTTCGTACACCGTCATCAACCTCGTTGCGGGCGGCGGCGTGGAAGGCCTGGCCGAATCCATCGAGCAGGGCGGCATTGCGGCGGGCGAGACCTTGTTCCAGAGCGTGCTGTGGATCTTGTCGGCGCTGCTCGGTGTCGGCCTCTTTCTGCGCCGCAGCCCGGCCGATTCTCTGAGCCGCCTTGGCTTGCGTTTGCCCCGCCTGATGGATGTGGCCGTTGGCCTCGGTTCAGGGCTGCTGCTCTATGGCGTGGTGCTGGCGATGACAGCAGTTTGGTCCATGCTGGTTTCCCCTGACTGGATGACCGAAGGGTCGTCAGTTGCGGCGGCGCTGGCTGCCAGCGTCACGTCACTGCCCGAAGCGCTGCTGCTGTCGCTTCCCGTCGCCATCGGCGAGGAGATTTTCTTTCGCGGCGCGCTGCAGCCGGTCTTCGGGCTAATCCCGACTGCGCTCTACTTCGCGGCCCTGCACGCCCAGTACGGCCTGACGCCGGCGCTGCTTTCAATCTTCATCGCCGGGCTTGGCTTCGGCCTGCTGGCCAAACGCCGGGGGACGCTGACAGCCATCCTGGCCCATTTCGTCTTCAATTTCGTGCAGTTGGCGCTGGTCTTGCTGGCCAGTTCCTTGCTGCCCGCCGGAGGGATGTGACTCATGGCTTCGACCGTTGACCATCGCGTGAACCTGTATAGCCTCGACACTGCCGGGCTGGAATCCCTGCTGGCCGGATGGGGCGAACCGGCTTTCCGCGCCCGTCAGATACACGATTGGCTCTACGTCCAGCGCGCGCCCGATTTCGACGCCATGCGCAACGTGCCAAAAGCCCTTCGCGAACGGCTGAAAGCCGAAACACGGATGGGTGTACTCGAACTGGCCGCCGAACAGCAAAGCGCCGACGGAACGGTTAAGCGAGTGTTCCGGCTGGATGACGGTCAGTTGATCGAGTCGGTGCTGATGGAGTACGACGACGAACGGCGCACGGCCTGCATCTCGACGCAGGCGGGCTGCGCGATGGGCTGCGTCTTCTGCGCGACCGGGCAGATGGGCTTCGCGCGCAACCTCACAGCCGGCGAGATTTTCGAGCAGGCGATCTACTTCGCGCGCGAACTGGCCGCCCGTGGTGAACGCCTGAGTAACGTCGTCTTCATGGGCATGGGCGAGCCGTTCCACAACTACGACGCTTCGATGGAGGCCGTCCGGCGGTTGATGCGTGACCTCGAACTCGGCGCGCGCCATATCACGGTGAGTACCGTCGGCCTCGTGCCAATGATCCGGCGCTTCGCCGATGAGGGCTTGCAGGTCAAGCTCGCGATCAGCCTGCACGCCGCCACCGATGAGGAACGCGGTGCGCTGCTGCCGGTCAACCGCCGCTATCCGCTGCGCGAGCTGATCGGCGCGTGCCACGAGTACGTCCACAAAACCGGGCGGCGCATTTCCTTCGAGTGGACGCTGATCGAGGGACAGAACGACACGCCAGAACAGGCCCACGCGCTCGGTAAGCTGCTGCGCGGCCTGAATTGCCATGTCAACGCCATCCCGCTCAATCCGACGCCCGGCTTCGGCGGCGGCCCCTCTGCTTCAAAGCGTGCCGATGCCTTCCGCCAGGTGCTGGAAGGCTACGGCATTTCCATGACGGTGCGCGTGCGGCGGGGCATTGACATCAACGCCGGCTGCGGCCAGTTGAAGTCAGAAGTGCAGAAGCGGGAACGTAAGGCCCTAGAGGATACGCTGCCCGAACAAGCTGGCGACCAGTTCAACGGCGATCTCGGCGGTGCGGTTGCCGGTGTCGAGAATCGGGTTGATCTCGACGACATCGAGTGAGCGCACGCGGCCGTCGTCGGCCAGCATCTCCATGATCAGGTGCGCCTCGCGGTAGGTGAGGCCGCCCGGTACCGGTGTGCCGACGCCGCCTGCCGCCGATGGATCGAGCGAGTCCATATCCAGGCTGACGTGAATAGCATCCACGCCGCGAAACTGGCGCAGCACATCCTCTACCACATTGGCCATGCCTTGCTCGTCAATATCGCGCATCGTATGCACGAAGATACAGCTGTCAGTCAGCGCGACTTTCTCCTGTGCGTCGAGGTCGCGGATGCCGATCATGGCCGTCAGTTCCGGTTCGAGGCGGGTCATTCCGATTTGCAGCGGGGGTGGGCAGCGGCCCATCAGCGCGGCCACCACCATGCCGTGTACATTCCCGGATGGTGTGGTTTCCGGCGTGTTGAAGTCGCCGTGCGCGTCCACCCAGATCACGCCAGTCCGGCGTGGCCGGTCGAGCGCCGCCGCGACTGAACCGAGCGACATACTGTGGTCGCCGCCGAGAAAGATGACCGTTTCACCCTCACCGAAAGCGCGTGTACCCGCCGCATAGGTTTCCTGACAAACGCGGGCGATGACCGGCGCATTGATCGCGCGCTCGTTGCCCTGCTCGTCAGCGGCGATCTCCTCCATCTCTGGCACGACGAGATTGCCGCCATCGAGCACAACGTGTCCCAACCACTCCAGCCGCCCCTGCAAACCGGCGTAGCGCAGGGCGCTGGGCCCCATATCCACGCCGCGCCGCTTCTGGCCGAGATCCATCGGAACGCCAATGATGCGAATTGGCGGGGTCATGTGGTCGTCACCTCTCTCGTGTTTGGGGCGAAACGCATGCCCACAACGGTCAGGACAATACTTAACGCATACAGCGCCATCAGCGGCCCCATCACCAGCATCATGTTCACGGGGTCAACAGTGGGCGTAATCAGGGCCGCCGCAATCGCCGCGCCGATGATGGCAATGCGCCAGTGCCTGATCAGGAGAAAGGGGGTAAGGATACCGAGAATCGACAGCACGAAGGCGATCAGCGGGGTTTCAAAGGCGACGCCCATCCAGAACAACAGGGCGGTGACAAAGCTCAGGTAGCGGTCCGCCGTCCACTGAGCCACAAACAGTTCGGGCATGAAGTTATTGAAGAAGCCAATGGCAGGCGGGATGAGCATCGCCCACGCGAACACGACGCCTACGACGAACAACAGCGTCACGAACGGAATTGAGTAAAGCACGTAGCGGCGTTCGCGCGCGGTCAGGCCGGGCACGATGAACATCAGCGCCTGATAGGTGATGACGGGGATGGCGAGGATGCCGCCGATCATCAGCGCCACCCGAAAGTAGGCCACGACTGAGTCGGTGGGGCCAAGCGTGATGAACTGATTCGTGCCGTAGGGCTGCTTGAGAAACTCCAGCACCGGCCCGGCGACGATGAAACCGGCGATGGCAGCTATGACGAACGCGATGGCCGCCCTGACTAGACGGCGGCGAAGCTCGTCCAGGTGGCCGAGGATGGACATCCGAAGCTGGGCGTCATCAGGATCCCCGGCCGCAGGCGGCGCGGGAGAGGTCATTCCGCATCCTCGGCTTGGGTCTTGCTGGCTTCCTGCGCTGTTGGGGGAGTCCGTGTCTTGGCGAGTGAGCCGAGTACCCCGTTGATGAAGCCAGGCGCGCTGTCGGCCGCGAAAATCTTGGCCAGCTTGACCGCCTCATCAATCGTGACGCCAACCGGCTGCCGATGGTCAATGACCATCTCGAACACGGCGATGCGGAGGATATTCCGGTCAATCACGGCGATCTGCGTTACCGGAAACTCCGGCGCGTACTCATGGATGATCGGGTCAATCGTCTCCTGATGACTGGTCACGCCTTCAACCAGGTACCGCGCGTAGTCGGCGGCCTCAGCAGTGGGCTGGCGCTCTTGCAACTGGCGGGCCAATACTTCGCCCGGCGGGTGGTGCGAGGCATCGCTTTCATACAATACCTGCAGCGCGATGCGCCTCGAAAGCGTGTGGGCGTTACTGTAGGGGAAACCCGTCTGGATATCGTTCTCGTCTGGTTCGAAGTCCGGGCGATTGCTCACGGATGCACCCTCAAGCGGCCTGTACGGCGAATCAGTGTAGCCGAAAACGGGCCAGGCGGCTATCCCGGCGGCAAATCGGGCGGCTGCCGTGGCGTGAAAGGAGGCAGCGCCGCCTGGCCATCCACAACGGCATCCTCCTCGCCTTGCCAGCGGCGTTCGCGCAGCCAGGCATCAACCTGCGCGCAAATTCCCGCTGCCAGCAGGAAGGTCGCTGCCAGCACGTAAGCCCACAGCAGCAGCATCATGCCCGAGGCGATAGCGCCGTACAGCGGCTGGAACAGGGTGGACGTGCTGACCATGCTCCCGAACAGTGACTTGGCGAGTTCCCACATGATCGCGCCGAGCAGCGCCGCCGGCCAAACAGCTTCCCACGCGGGTTTTCGCCTTGGCACGAAGCGGAAGAGCAGCGTGAAGATGAGCATGTCGAGGCCGAGCGGCAGCGCCAGCGCCGAGATACGCAGCCACACGCTGGACGGATCGAGCAGCAGCGAGTCGAGGACGCCGATCACGAAGGACGTGAAGAATGAGAGGACGAGCAGCAGGATTAGTACGATGGCCATGCCGAGCGCGCGCAGCCGGTTGCGCACCAGATTGAACGAGCTTTCGCCGTGAAAGATGGTGTCGAGCGAACTGGCGATGTTGCTGAACAGCCCAAGGCCAGACCAGGCCAGCGCGGCCAGCGCGATGATCGTGATCGAGCCGGACTGTTCAATCGCTGCCGTGACGAAATCCTGTACCAGCCCCAGCGACCCGCTGATGCCTTCCGGTAGAAAGGGCGTCAGCGCCGACATGATCTGTTCCTGAGTGATGACCGGGCCGATGATGCGGCTCAGGACGGCGATCAGCAGCAGGATGAGCGGAAAGATCGAGAAGACGGCGTAATACGATAGTGCGGCGGCGTTGCGCATGCCAGCGCCGAAAAAGCCCGTTACCGCGTGCGCCAGATAGTGCGGCAAGTCGTCGGTGGCGCGGTTGAGGGCCGCGAACTCGTGCGCTAAACGCTCGTTCAGGCGGTGGGGGAGCAGGGGAATCACGCCAACGTCACCTCGCGCTTTATGTCAACAGAAGCCAAGCATAACACGTTGTATACTCTGAGCGTTGACCGTGCGGATTTGTCGGACAGGGGCGGATGCATGGAAGGCGTTTCGATCCAGGAAATTCTTAAGCTGCTCGGCCCGCAGACTGGCAACATGCTGTGGAACATCCTCCTGTACATCATCTTTATTCTTTCCGTGATCGTCATTCTGGGGATGCCCGACAAGAACATGCTCGCATCCCTGCTGATGGGCGCAGTGGCATTGGCCACTGTCATCGCCAAGCTCAGCACTTCCGCCGTTCCGCCGCTGCTGCCCAAACGCGAATTCGGCATGTTCCTCATCAACGTGCTGATCTTCGTGTTCCCATTACTAACGGCCGGCGTTGTGCGCGCCCGGAAAAAGGGGCGGACGGTGATGCTCTGCATTATCACCGGCGTGCTGGGCGGCATGTACTTCTTCTTCTTCTGGTTCATGGAGCAGGCGAACTAGGGCGTGTCTGCAAAGTGACCGATCTGCTCATTTGCGGCCCTCACCCTTAATCCCTCTCCCACAGGGCTATGCATTACCCACATCTTTCCGGCTCTCACGGCTAAGGTAACCTCACTCCCTGCCCCTCTCCATTCTGGAGCGGGGAGGACACGGCGCTATTAGCGAGCCTGTGAAAGATTGGACGACCAGACAAAAAACAAGGAATTGGACCGACTTTGAGGGAGAAACCGGACGAACAATTGGACAGAAAGTTGGACAACGGGCACCTCGCGCAGCAGGCTAGTACCGTATCAGCATAGACCAGGCGGGCGGCTGGCAGGTGAACGCCCGGTGGAACGGAATGACGCAATCGGGCGGGGGGGAAGGCGGCGTGCGGTGTGACCGGGACGCTCGTAACGGGTGGAAATTCTGCAATCCCTCTCAAAATGTGGGTAATGCATAGCCCACAGGGAGAGGGAAATTGGCCCACTTCGCGGGCCGTTCACTCCTTCTCCACTTGGGAGAAGGGGCTGGGGGATGCTGGCAGGGGTAGGTTTCTAATGAATGCGGCGTTTGGCGCTCACTCTCCAACCTCACCCCCGGCCCCTCTCCGCACGCGGAGAGGGGAGAAAGACCACGCCGTGAACGCTCGCTCTCTGCGCACGTTGAGAGCGCTGAGGGAGAGGTTGCGGTTCGAACTAAAAGAGCCTACCCCTGCCAGGGTGTTATGGGTGAGGACCGCAACGGAGCAGATCGATCAGTGCCAATACACTCCAGGGCAAAACGAAACGGACGGCCTGATGCGGGCCGCCCGTAGTAGTTCGCTGACCTGTGCTGGCCGCTATGAAGCCGGCCAATCGGGGATTTGCACCCAGTAGAGAGCCGGGTTGAACATGGTGTGGATGAACAGGCGGCCATCGGGCGTGACGGCCAGCCCGGCCAGCGGCGTTTGCAGATCGGTATACAGCACGACCTCGACCTGATCGTTGGTGCAGCCGCCGGCTTCCCTGCAGGCCTGCGGATTCACACGGCCCACCAGCCCGCGCGTGCCCAGCGCATAAGCCACATACAGGTAGCCGTCTGCCGCAAGCTGGAGGCCGGTGGCGTTTTGCAGGCCCGAGACCAGTGGCCCGGCGTCACCGGAAACCAGGTCGTACCACTCGACGGCCCGCCGCGTGCTGCCGTTGTTGGCGACGTACAGCACGTCACCATTCAGCGCCATCCCGGCGGGTGAGGCCAGCCCATCGAGCGCCAGTTCAATTTCACCCTCGCGGCTGACCTGGTCAATGCGGTCGCCCAGCAGGTTGCTGACGAGGAACTGCTGGTCATCCAACTGAACGATGCCCCACGGGCCATCAAAGACGGCTTCGGTGACGGCGTCAACGCCGCTGCGGGTGACCAGCTCGATGCGGTTGTCACCGTAGTCGGGCACCCACATTTGCAGCGAATCGTCCACATCCTCGACGATCAGGGAGTGCGCGTTGCTCACGCCCCAGATATAGGTGCGGGTTGCGCCAGTCTCGCTCTGAATTTCGTAGACCGTGCCATCGCCTGAACAAGCGGTGTACAGATAGTTGTTGTGCCAGGCCAGCCCGTTAGGCCGCTGAACGTTGGCCGTTAGCAGTTGCAAATCGTCCTGCGTCAGCGGTTCGAAGGGTGCCGAGCCACTTTCAGGCGCTGGTGCGGCAGTCGCCGTGGAAACAGGGACGCCCGTTTTATCGGGCGCAGGGGTGGGCGTGCCAATACTCTGCGCTGCTGCGAGACCCAGGCCGCTGAAACCCGCAAGAAAGCCGGCAAGCAGGCCCAGAGCCAGCGCGCTTCGTCGAAACTGGTGCATGGATCACAATCCTCATTCTTTGATACCGTCGGCCGCGGGCATGCGCACAAAAAAGCGCGTTCCGGCGCCCGCCTCGCTCTCAAACCATACCACGCCGTGATGGCGTTCCACCACCGCCTTGACCAGGCTCAAGCCAAGACCCGTTCCGGTTACCTGCTCCATGCCGGGCTGATGACCTCGGAAGAAGCGTTCGAAGATGCGGGGCTGCAGAGCGGCGGGAATGCCCACGCCGGTATCGGCCACCTCAAATATCACGTTCGGCTGCTCGTGG
>JAEURB010000041.1 GCA_016788435.1 Anaerolineae bacterium
CTTCGCCAATCAGGCGCTGGCTGCCGAATACATGGTTCGTAACGCTAGTTCCATGACGCCGGACGTTTACACCATTCCGGAAGACGTGGACATGGAGATTGCGCGCCTCAAGCTGGCTTCGATGGGTGTGAATATTGACACGCTCACGCAGCAGCAGGCCGCCTACCTCACCCAGTGGGAAGAGGGCACATGACCGGTTTCATTCCGTCCGTCTTGTCCAGAAGGGAAAGTGCTATGACCACCGTTCGCTGGCCCCGCCGTTTAGGTCTCATCGCCATCGCGCTGGTGATGGCCATCCTCCTCGTTGCGCCTGCCGCCGCCCAGTCCGATGTGGCGCAGGCCCGTTTTCTGCACGCGCTGCCCGGCGCAGGCCCGGTAGACGTCTATCTTGACGGCCAGCTCACCTTGACGGGCCTGGCCTTTGGCGCTCCAAGCCTCTACGTTCAGCTTCCGGCTGGCGAGCACGCGGTCACCGTCACGCAGACTGGCGTGACGACCCCGCTATGGCAGCAGACGATTTCGCCGGCGGCCGGTCAGTCGCTCACGCTGGTCGTGTCCAGCACAAATCCACTGGCGTTCACGGTTTTCCAGGATGATGTGGCCGATATGCCGCTTGGCACTGCCCGCCTGACTGCCATTCACGCCATTGCTGGCGGCCCGGCGGTGGATATCGTGCTAGCCGATGGCCGCGCGGTCATCCCTGGCCTCGAATACGATACTCCCTACGGCACGTTGGATGTGCCTACCGGCGTCTACGAGATCGCTGTCGTCCCGCAGGGCGAAACGGTCGAAAGTGCGCTGGTTCCCGCCACTCCCATTGCGCTGAATACCAACACGTCCTACACGCTGGTGGCCTACGGCACGCCCAGCCTGCCGAACATTCTCGTGCTGGCGACCTCGGCGCAGCCGGTCGGCTCCAACAATGGGCTGCGTCTCGTGCATGGCGTGGCCGACGGCTCGTCGGTGGATGTGTATCTGAACGATACGCTTGCCGCCCCGGCACTGGCCTTCGGCGGTTCGACGGTCATGCTGCCCATTCCCGCTGGCGACTACGCTGTCAATCTTCGCCCGGCTGGCGAGGCTGATGGCGCGGCCATCGCCGAAGGCTCGCTCACCGTCGGCGTCGGCGAAGGTCTGACCGCGGTTGCGGTGAGCAATGGCGACGGCGTCACCTTCACGGTCACGCCCGCTGAACTGGCTACTCCCACCGCCGAAGTCGCGGCTGTTGAACTGATTAACGGCAGCTCGTCGGCAGTCTCCGTCGCGTTCTCGGCCGGAGACGAGGTCGTAACGGCCGATACGGGTGAAGTGGCGGCTGGCGCAACGGATGCCAATGTCGACTCGCTTCAAGTGCTGGCGGGCGAAATCGAACTGCTGACCATCCCCGGCCCGATTTACGGCGGCGCGTACTATACCGTCGTCGTGGCCGACAGCCCGGATGGCGCAGTTGCCTTTGCCGTGCCTCCGCTGAGTATTGCCACGACCGTCGGCAGCGCTCCCGGCAGCCAAACGATTTCGTCTGCGACAGCGGCTGAGCCCACGCCGGCTTCGACGCCTACTCCAGCCGAGCCTGCAGCCACAGTCGCTCCTGACGCCCAGGCCACGGCAACTCCTGCGCCGCAGCCTACCACCGCGCCAGCCGTGGCAGGTACGCTGCCCACCGCCCGCGTGCTGACCGACCCCGGCGTCAATGTTCACCTGCGCCAGTTCCCCAGCAGCGCCGCGCTCTCGCTGGCCCTGCTTCCCTCTGGCACGGACGTGACGGTTCTCGGCCGCCCCGGTGAGCCGACCTTCCCGCCGGACGTGACCGCGACGCCAGAAGGTACGCCCTTCGTGGACCCGGCTACGCTGTTGGAAGAAGGCGCAGATCTCGACCCTGCCGAAACGTGGCTGTTTGTGTCGCTCACGGCCCCGGATGGCGGTAATGTGACCGGCTGGATCAACGCGCTTTTCCTCACCACGCCGGAGCTCAACGGCCGTCCGGTACGGTTGGCCGATCTGCCGCTTGTCCCGGCCAACACGGCCGGCGAGTACAACTCGGCGTTCGTGCCTACGGCCATACCCACGCAGCCGTTCGAAGACCAGGTCGTGGCCACCATTGATCAACTCAATCCGGGTTCCAATCTGCACCTGCGCCGCAACCCTGACCCGGTATCCGAGTCGCTGGCACTCATCCCGGCCGGCACACAGTTGGTCGTCGAAGGTGTCAATGACACCGGCGAGTGGTATCAGGTGACCTACAACGGCGTCACCGGCTGGATCAGCAGCACCTATGTGTCGCTCACCTTCAACGGGCGCGCGTACAATCCGGCGAATCTGCAGGTTCTGGCCACGCCGACGCCAACCGAAACACCGCTTCCGACGCCAGGTTCCTGAGGCGTCAGCTTCAGCAGTATCTGATTACCTCCAGGCCTCATCCATCATGATGAGGTCTGGAGTCTTTCTTCCCTGAAGTCAGGAGGCTTTTTGCATGTCCAAGCGCGCGCTCATTACGGGTATCACCGGGCAAGATGGCTCATACCTGGCAGAATTTCTGCTCGAAATGGGCTATGAAGTATTTGGGCTGGTGCGCCGCACAAGCATGTATACCTTCGAGCGCATTCGCCACATTCAGGATCGCATCCAGCTCATCCCCGGTGATATGAGCGACCAAACCAGCCTGCACAACGCGCTGATGCTGGCCAAACCCGAAGAGGTCTACAACCTCGCCGCGCAAAGCTTCGTCCAAACCTCGTGGCATCAGGCCGTCTTCACCGGCGACGTGACCGCGCTCGGTGTCACGCGCCTGCTCGACGCCATTCGTGCCGTCAACCCGGAAATCCGCTTCTATCAGGCCTCCAGTAGCGAGATGTTCGGCAAAGTTCAGGCCGTTCCCCAGCGCGAGGACACGCCATTCTACCCGCGCAGCCCGTATGGCGTCGCCAAGGTCTACGGCCACTGGATTACCGTTAACTACCGTGAAAGCTACGGCCTGCACGCCAGCAGCGGCATCCTGTTCAATCACGAGTCGCCGCGCCGGGGCCTCGAATTCGTCACCCGCAAAGTGACGCACCACGCAGCGGCCATCAAGCTGGGCATTCTCAAAGACCTGCGCATCGGCAATCTCGACGCGCAGCGCGACTGGGGCTTCGCCGGCGATTATGTCGAGGCGATGTGGGCGATGATGCAGCAGGAAGCGCCGAGCGACTTCGTCGTCGCCACTGGCGTCACCCACTCCGTGCAGCGCCTGTGCGAGCTGGCCTTCGGCGCGGTCGGGTTGGACTGGCAGCAGTACACCCAACAGGACGAACGCTTCATGCGCCCGGCCGAAGTGGACTTGCTGATCGGCGACGCCAGCCGCGCAAAACAACTGCTCGGCTGGGAGCCAAAAGTCAGCTTCGAGCAGTTAATTGAACTGATGGTCGCTGCCGATTTGGAACGCCTCAGGGCCGAACATCACCTGTGAGCATTTTGGCCAACATTGACCTGATTGACAGCCATTGCCACCTCGACTTCGACAACCTGACGCCTGACCTCGACGCGGTGATGGCCCGCGCTGCCGGCGCGGGGGTGCGCGCCTGCATCATCCCCGCGATTGACCTCGGCACGGCCCGTCAGTCCCTTGCGCTCTGCGAACGCTACCCGGGCGTCTACGCGGCGGCCGGGGTGCATCCCAACAGCACGGCGGACTTCGGCCCGCAGCACGTCGAATCGCTGGACGAGCTGCTTGCGACGGGAAAGTATGTGGCGGTTGGGGAAATCGGGCTGGACTATCATTGGAACGACAGCCCGCGTGAGATGCAGCTGCGCGCCCTTGAACACCAACTCGAACTCGCGGCGCGTCACAACCTGCCTGTCATCATCCATAACCGCGAAGCCTCGGATGATGTACTGGCCGTGCTCGAAGCGTGGGCAGCAATTCTGACGGGTGACCTGAAGGCGCTCCCCGGCGTCCTCCACTCGTTCTCGGGCTCGCCGGTTATCGCCACGCGTGCGTTGGCCGCCGGCTTCTACCTTGGCTTCACCGGGCCGCTCACCTACCGCAAAGCGGACCAGCTGCGCGCCATCGCTGCCGCCGCCCCGTTAGATCGTATCCTCGTCGAAACCGATAGCCCCTTCCTCACGCCCGAGCCTCATCGCGGCCAGCGCAACGAACCGTCCTACGTGCGCCTCGTCGCCGAACGGCTGGCCGCTGTGCGCGGAGCATCTCTGGCCGATGTCGCAGCCGCTACCACCGCCAACGCCGTTCGCCTGTTCACACTGCCATCGTGACTTCTCATGGGAAATCCCTCACAACGCAAAGAGCGCCAGCAGCCTGAGTTCAGACTGCTGGCACTCATTGCGCTCTTCGTGTTCTTTGCGTTCTTCGGATTTTCTTTTTTCCGCCTTGATTACAATCCGACGCTGCCTTCCACCGCAGCGGGCCGTTCGTGAACCCGGCTCATCGCGTCCGCGATCCGCTCGGCCAGCGATTGCAGCGCCAGGTCAGCCTCGGTCTGCGTCATGCGGCCGTTGGCAACCGCCTCGCTGATCCGTTCGGTCACATCGGCCATCACCGCCGCGGAAATCGCCTCTGGTGACGCGCCATTGGCCGCCGCAACGTCATTCAGTGATACCCCGTTGCGCCACCGCTCCGCGACCTCACGAGGTGTCAGGCCAGTCGCTTCGGCGACCGCGCGCACCAGTTCACGCGCGCCTGCCACACGCAGCGCAACCCGCCCGCTCCAGCGCCAGCCCGCCTCACCGTTGACAGCGGCCGTCACTCCCTCCACCAGGTTCTGCGAGAGCGCAGTCGCCTGCTCCTCGCTGATCCGCCCATTGGTCAGCGCCGCATCAATCTGGGTCTGCCCGGCCGCCACCGCCGCGTCAATCACGGCCTGTACATCACCACCGGCTTCCGTTACGAGGCCGGCCAGTGTGCTTCCATCCCGCAGGCCCGTCACCAGTTCGGCCATGTCCAGCCCGGTCTGATCAGCCGCGGCCTGCATCGCAGCGGCCACAACTGGGCGTTCGCGCCCACTCCGGCCACCGCGCCCCGGATGCGGCGGATCGGCCGCCACGGCTATCGCGCCCGCCAGTAACACCCCGCTCAGGAACAGCGCCCCACCCAGCTTCTTCGCGTTCATGTTTGCCTCCCCTGTTGTCTGCGTATGGATATCATCATGCAGGCGAGTTGTAATCGAACTATTTTCTGGAGGTAACTTTGCTACAATGCCCGTGATTTGCTCGAGGGAAACTCCCGTTTGGATCAACCGCCCGCCACGCCCACACTCAGCATCGTCATCGTCAGTTGGAACGTTGCCGATCTGCTGATGGGCTGTCTGCGTTCGATTGCTGCCGCTTGCCCCGCCGATACCGAGGTGATCGTCGTCGACTCGGCCAGCAGTGACGATACCGTGGCGCGGGTTCGGGCCGGGTATCCCGGCGTGATGCTGCTGCCACAGAGCGCGAACGTCGGCTTCACCAAGGGTACGAACATCGGCCTCACCGCAGCGCATGGCGAGTTCCTGATGCTGCTCAATCCCGACACCGAGCTTCTCGATGGCGCGGCCTACGCGATGGTCGCCGCCCTGCGTGATAATCCGGCCATTGGCATCGTCGGACCACGCACGCTCAACCCCGATGGCAGCGGCCAGAGCACCCGCCGCCGCTTTCCTGCCTTCAGCACCGCCGTGTTTGAGAGTACCTGGTTGCAGCCATTCGCACCGCGCGGCCTGCTTGATACGTATTTCGTCCGTGATGTCGCTGACGACGCGACTGCGCCGGTGGACTGGGTGCAGGGGTCGTGCCTGCTGGCCCGCCGCGAGGTCTATGCAGCGATCGGCGGCCTGGACGAAGGCTTCGTCATGTACTCCGAGGAACTCGACTGGTGCCGCCGCGCGAAAGACGCCGGCTGGGGCGTGCTGTATCTCGGCAGCGCGCGCATCATCCACTATGGCGGGCAAAGCAGCGCCCAGGTACCGGCGCGCACGCATATCCTGTTTAATCAAAGCAAGCTGCGTTACATGCGGAAGTATCATGGCCGCGCCGCCGCCCAAACGCTGCGCCTGATCCTGCTGGCGAACTTCGCCCTCCAGTTGGCGCTGGAGTGGGTCAAGGGGCTGCTCGGCCACAAGCGTGCGCTGCGACGCGAGCGCGTGAGTACGTACTGGCATGTTCTGCGTTCCGGCCTGAAGGTGAGCTAGCCCCGCCATGCGTATCGGCCTGATCAGCGGGGAGTATCCTCCACAGCAGGGCGGCGTTGGGGCCTACACGCGCATCCTCGGTCTCACCCTCGCCGATGCCGGGCATGAGGTCTTTGTATTGGCCGGCCCGTCGGCCCACGAGGACGACCCGCGCCTGACGCTCGACCGCGTTTCCGCCTGGAAACTTAACGCGGGCCGCCTGGCCGAACGCTGGGCAAAGCATCGCCAGCTTGACGCCGTGAACCTGCAGTATCAGACCGCCGCCTTCAACATGTCGCCCTGGGTTCACTTCCTGCCCGGCCGCGTGCATTCCGCGCCGGTTGCCGTCACCTTTCACGATCTGCGCTTCCCCTACCTGTTTCCCAAAGCTGGGCCGCTGCGCCCCTGGATCGTGCGCCATCTGGCGAAATCGGCGGACGGCGTGATCGCCACCAACCCGGAAGACTTCGAGCGCCTGCGCGGCCTGCCACACGCCGCCTTGATCCCGATTGGCAGCAACATAGCAGCCCCCGTAAGTCCGAGCGACCCGGCAGCCGCCCGCCAGCGCTTCGGCATTGGGCGAGACGAACCATTGCTCGTCTACTTCGGCCTGCTCAACCGGGGCAAGGGCCTGAATGAACTGGTTGACGCGCTTGAACTCCTGCGCGGAAACGGCCTCGCTGTGCGCCTGCTGGCAATCGGCTCGGCGGGCAGCAGCGACCCGACCAATCAGGCGTATGAAGCTGAACTTCACGCCCGCGTAGCCGCTGCCTGTCTGAACGAAGCCGTCACCTTCACCGGTTTTCTGCCTGATGACGAGGTGGATGCCCTGCTCCGCGCCGCCGATGCCGTCGCCCTTCCCTTCCTAGATGGTGCTTCAATGCGCCGGGGCAGCCTGATGGCGGCCCTTCGCGCAGGCTGTGCAATTGTCACCACCACGCCCGCGGTGCCTACACCCGGCTTCACCGATGATGCGGCGCTGCGGCTGGTTCCCCCCAATGACGCTCCTGCGCTGGCCGCCGCGCTGCGGCAAGTTCTTGAAGACCCGGCGCTGCGGGCGAAATTGCAGGTTGGCGCCGCCACCTTGGCCCGCCAGTTTGAGTGGCCGGCGATTGCGGCGTCGGTGGCGGGCTTCCTTGAAACGATCATCGCCGGTTGGCGTCACTCATGAAGCGCGAACGCAGCCTGCTCGGCCTGATCGTCGCCGCCTACGTGGTACTGGCCGTCATCTACAGCACGGTCACGCCGCTTTTCGAGGCATCCGACGAATTATGGCACTTCCCGATGGTTCAGTTCATCGCCGAAACAGGCGGTCTGCCCGTTCAGGAAGGAGTCGCGCCCGGCCTCTGGCGGCAGGAAGGCAGTCAGCCGCCGCTGTACTACATGGCGGCCGCGCTGCTCACCGCTGGCGTGGATACATCCGACCTGGAGTGGGTGCGCCGCATCAACCCGCACGCCGATATCGGGCTGGTGCGCCCCGACGGCAACGTCAATATGATCGTCCATCGTGCGGCGGCCGAAGCCTGGCCCTGGCAGGGTACGGCGCTGGCCGTCCATCTGGCGCGGCTGTTCTCGGTGGCGCTTGGCGCGGGCGCGTTGCTGGTCACCTATGCGCTGGGCCGCCGCCTGTTCCCCGAACGCCCGGAAGTCCGGCTGGGCGCAGCGGCGCTCAATGCCTTTCTGCCGATGTTCCTCTTCCTGTCCGGCTCGGTCAACAACGACAACCTTTCGAACCTGCTCGGCAACCTGCTCACGCTGGAAATCGTGATTCTACTCGGCGCACGAATCCAGCCCCGCTGGTGGCTGTACGTCCTCATCGGCGTCACGGCCGGCGCGGGCATGCTGGCCAAGTTCAATATCGGCTTCCTGCTGCCGGTCATCGCCGCTTCACTGGTCGTACTCAGCGCCCGTCTGCGCAGCCCGCGCCCGCTTCTGCTCGGCGGTTTGATCAGCGGCGGTCTGACCATACTCATCGCCGGCTGGTGGTACGCCCGCAACGCGCAGTTGTACGGCGACCCCACCGGCCTCAACATCTTCCTCGAACTGGTCGGCCGCCGCGCCATTCCCGCCAACACCGCGCAGCTATGGGCCGAACGCGACAGCTTCCTGCAGGCGTTTTGGGGCTTCTTCGGTGGCGTCAACGTGCCGCTGCCCGGCTTGGTCTACGCTGCCTTCAACTTGATCGGCGCGATTGGGCTGATCGGCGCGGCGGCCTTCCTCATTCGCGTCCTCATCCGCCGTGAGTGGCCGCTGTACCGCTGGTGGCCGGCTTTGGTGGCGCTCTTCTGGCCAATCATCAGCTTTCTCAGCTACCTGAGTTGGACGGCCACCACCCCTGCCAGTCAGGGCCGTCTGTTGTTCGCCGCGCTCTCATCCATCCTCATCTGGATCGCGCTTGGCCTTACATGGTGGCTGCCCCGCCGCGCGCGCCGCCCGCTGATGGCAGTCGTCGCGGGTGCTTTCGCGCTGGTAGCCCTGCTCACCCCGTTTTTCATCATCGCCCCTGCCTATCAGCCGCCTGTACTGGCCGCTGACACAAGCGAGGCGCAGGCCGTTTTCTCGGCCGATGATGGCCCGGTTTTCTCCCTGCTCGAAGCAGGCGTAGACGGCCGCTACGTTCAGCCCGGTGATTACGTGCAGGTCTTCACGCGCTGGCGGGCCGAAGCGCCACCAGGCCGCGACTGGAGCCTGTTCGTCCATCTGGTCACGCCCGACAATGTCATCGTCGCCCAGCGTGACGTCTATCCCGGCGAGGGACTTCTGGCGGCCTCGGATTTGGCGGCTGGCCAAAGCTGGGACAATCCGATTGCGATCCCGGTGCCCGATACCGCCCTCGCGCCGATGACCCTGACCGTCGAAGCGGGGTGGTATCATCTGCCGACCGGCGAACGGTTGATGCTGGCCGATGGGAGCGAAACGGTGACGCTGGGCGAAGCCGAGCTGGTGCCACGCAGCGCCCTGCACGATGCGCCCAACCCGGTCTCTGTTAATTTCGGCGGCCAGCTCGAACTGATTGGCTATGAAGTCAGTGACCTGTCACCGGCCGCCGGTGAACAGTTCGATGTCACGTTCTACTGGCGCGCCCTGCAGCCCATCGCCGAGGACTACGTAGTGTTCACGCATCTGCTCGACCCGGCCACGACCACGATTTACGCAGGGTCAGACGCGCAGCCCGCGGGCTGGACGCGCCCAACCTCGGCGTGGCAGCCCGGCGAGATCATCGCGGACACCCACACACTGACGGTCAATCCGGATACCCCGCCCGGCATCTACGAGCTTGAACTCGGCGCCTATCTGCCGCACGATGGCCGTTTCGACCGCTTGCGCGTGTGGACACCCGACGGCGGCATGGCAAACGATTTCACGCTGCTCACTCGCCTGCGCGCGCTGCCCGCCCCCGAAGCCACCGAGGCAGCCCCGTGATCCGCCTGCGCCGCGCCGCGCCGGATCTGCTCGCCATTGCGCTGCTGGTCGCGCTCTGGCTGCTCTTCTTCTGGCGTCTGTTCACGCCGGTCGCTGCCGATCAGGCGTCGCTCAGACTCGGCGACTTCTCCGGCCAGTTCGTCACCTTCGGCGGTTATCAGGCCTCGCGCATGTGTGCCGGCGAATGGCCGCTCTGGAACCCATACAACAACGCCGGCCTGCCCTTCGCCGCTGATACTCAGGCAGCCGTCTTCTATCCCCCGCGCTGGGTCACCATTGCGGCTGCGTGCGCGGGAGGCTGGTCGTACCACGCGCTCGAACTGGAGATGACCGCGCACGTCCTGTTCGCCAGTCTGGCAATGTACGCGCTCGCCCGGCGGCTGACGCTGCGCTCACCGGTCACTACACCCGCCGCGCTCGTTGCCAGCCTCGTCTTTGCCTATGGCGGCTTCCTCAGCGGTTATCCACCGCTGCAATTGGCGCTGCTCGAAGCCGGTGTCTGGCTGCCGCTTGGCATCCTCGCGCTCACCGAGGCTACGCGCAACTCTCGCCCGGCGTGGCGCTGGCTGCTGGTCGCGGCGATGGCGCTCGGACTCTCTTGGCTGGCCGGGCACCCCCAGACCAGCTATTTCCTGTCGCTGCTGATGGCGGCTTACCTGCTTTACCGGGCGTGGGTGCAGCGCTGGCGCTGGACCCATGCGCTGCTGGCGGTGGGTCTGCTGGCCGCGTTGAGCACCGCGCTGGCGGCCGTCCTGCTGCTGCCCGGCCTTGAGTATCTGCCGCGCACCGCTCGCCCCGGCCTCGGCTACGACGCCAAGGGCAATGGCTTCCCGTTCCACGATCTGCTGCAAATGGTCTTCCCTGGCGTACTGACCGTCTTTTCGCCGCTTTACGCCGGATTCGCGGCCCTCATGCTGGCCGGAGTTGCCCTCTGGCGGCGTGCGCCCGGCGCATGGTTCTGGGGCATCATCGCGCTCGTCGCGCTGGTCTGGAGCCTCGGTGCGAATAGCCCGGCCTATCCCCTGCTTTACAACGCCCTCCCCGGCCTGCGCTTCTTCCGCGGGCAGGAACGGGCCGCCTTCCTTGTCGCTGGTTCACTGTCCATCCTGGCCGCGTTGGGCGTAGCGGCCCTGCCTGCGCTCATCTCCACGCACGCGGCACGCACGCTGCGGCGCGCCCTGTGGGCGATTGCGGCGCTGGCGGGCATCACGCTGGCCTTCGTTTTCGCCGGATGGCTCGGCAGTCCCGATGACTACGCAAACGCCCTGCCTGCCATTGCCTTCAGCGCCCTCATGGTGCTGGCCGCTGCCCTTATCATCCCCTGGCTTATCGCGCGCCCGCGCCGCGCTTTGGCCTTCGCGCTGCTGCCCTTGCTGGCCGCTTTCGAGTTGTTCACGGTCAATATGGATGCAGAATCCACTTACGACCGCACGCCGCCGCCTGGCCAAATCGCCCTGACGGCTGCCGGTAATCCGCTCCTCGCGCCCATTCTGGAGGATGACGGTGTCTTTCGCGTGGACGGGCTGCGCGGCCTGACCGATAACTACGGCAGCTTGTGGGCCATTCAGGACATTCAAGGCATCAGTCCGCTCTTCCTCGCCAATCTGCGCGATCTGCTGGATGGCGATCTCCCTGACGCACGGCTATGGGAAATCCTGGCCGTGCGTTATGTGCTGTCCGACTGGCAGGAGCTGCCCGTCGCGTCCGACATTGTCGCCGGCGGAAGCGACCGCTTCGGCCCGGTCAACGCGCACCGCCTGGCCGACCCGCGCCCCTTCGCGCTGCTCATGCCGTCCTACCACGTAGCAGATAACGCCGATCAGGCCCGCACTCTGCTGGCCGACCCCGCCCTTGACCTGCGCGACGTGCTTATACTGGAAACGAATCCCGGCCTCAGCGGCCCGCCCGGTGTGGGGACAGCCGAAATCGTCCATTTCGCGCCAGAAGAAATCCGCATTCAGGTCAGCGCCGATAGTGCAGCCCTGCTCTCGGCCGCCCTGCTCGACTATCCTGGCTGGCAGGCGGAAATTGACGGGATGCGGGTAGATATTCTGCGTGCTTACTCTGCCCTCTCGGCCGTCATCGTGCCGGAAGGCGAACACCTCGTCACCTTCCGTTTCGCGCCAACCAGCGTGACCGCCGGCGCAGCTATCAGCGGCGCCGCCTGGCTCGGCACGTTGAGCATCACCCTCGTCCTGTTCATCATGGAGTGGAGACGCCGTGCAGGAAGCTAACGGACTCCAGCAGCGCATCGCCCGCCTGGACCGCCGCGCTTATGCTCTGTTGATTGGCTTGCTTATCGGCGTCAGCGCCGGGTTAATCGGCTTGCTGCTGGCCGTTGGCGGCCCGTTGATCGCAGCCGGTGCCATCTTCGGCTTGCTGGCGGCGCTTTACCTGCTCACCGATCTGTCCGCCGCGCTCTATGGTATGGTCTTCATCGTCGCGCTCATCCCGTTCGCCGCCTTCCCGGTCAAGATCGCCTTTACACCAACCTTCCTCGACGCGGGCATGGCGGCTTTCCTGCTCGTCTACGCAGCGCAGTGGATGACCGGCAAGCGGCGCGGTTTCCGCCTGACTCCGGTTCACGGCCTGGTCGCAATCTACATGGGTTGGCTGGTCTTCAGCTTCCTGCTCGGTCTGCGCTGGGCGCGCCCGACCTCCGCCGATTTGCGTCAGTTCGCCGAGATGCTCCTCAGCATCAGCATGGTCTTCATCCTTGGCGACGTGCTGCGCGATACCCGCGCCCTGCGCCGTTTCGCGCTCGTGCTGCTGCTGGCCCTTTCCGCGCAGTCGCTGGTTTCGCTCACCCTCTACGCCATGCCCGATGACCTCGCCGAACGCACGCTCGTCCGGTTGTCACGCTTCGGCTACCCGGATGGCGGCGTCATACGCTATGTGGAAGACAATCCTGCACTCGATGAACGCGCCATCGGCACTTGGGTGGATCCCAACGCGCTTGGTGGTTTTCTGGCTGTGCTGGGCGTCTTCATGGCCCCGCAGGTCTTCGCCGGCCAGCCCATCCTGCGCTGGCGCTGGCTGCTGATCGCGCTGCTGGGGCTGGCTGCCATCGCGCTCATCCTGACTTACTCACGCGCCTCGCTGCTGGCCGCCGGGCTGGGCCTGGTCTTCATCGGTCTTCATCGTGGCTACCGCCGTCTGCTCATCTTACTCGCCCTCGGCGCGGCGCTCATTTTCGTCCTGCCGCAAACGCAAGGCGTGGTTGAGCGCATGCTCGAAGCCTTCACCGGTGCTGACCTCGCCACCCAAATGCGCCTCGGCGAGTATGGCGATGCCTTCGAACTCATTCAGCGCTATCCACTCACCGGGGTCGGCTTCACCGGCACGCCGAGCATTGACCTTTATACCGATGTCGCCAGCATGTACCTGATCATGGCGAACCAAATCGGCCTCGTGGGCGTTGGCCTGTTCGCGCTCACGATGGGCGGCATCTTCGTCTATGGCCGGAAAATGTGGCCGCTAACAACTGCCATAACCGGGCAGCGCGCACTTCATATCGGTGCGCATGCCGCCCTGATCGCCGCGCTCGTCAATGCCACCGCCGACCTTTACTTCTTCCGTACCGACTTCCATTCCTCGATTACCCTGTTCTGGCTGGTCGTCACCGCTGCGCTGGTCAGCAGCCGCCTCGCCAGCGAACAGAAACAATTGCATTCCCTCACCACCTGACTCCACCGTTGCCAGCGCGCCATCTTTCGATTACCATGCTGCCCGCCAGAGAGACAACTGGCGCATATGACTTTCCGCTCTGCAAGGCGGCCACCCCGGCTGCCCAGGGCAACCCCAGGGGAAGGAGAACAGCGTTACCCTGATGAAACGCCCATATGAAGTCACGTTTATCGTTCGCCTCGACAACACCGACGAGGCGCTCGTCAATGGCACCATTGACCAGGTTCGTGCCTGGATTGAGGCCGGCGAGTTGGGACAGGTGACCAAGATCAATCGCTGGGGCCGCAAGAAGCTGGCCTATGAGATTGACAGGCAGCGCGAAGGCTACTACGTGCTGATGGAATCGCATATCGAGCCGAAGGCGCTTTCGGAAATCGAGCGCAACATCAATCTGTCGCCCTACATCCTGCGCCATCTGGTCGTTCGCACCGACGAGTAGAAGCTCGAACGGGTCAACCGCCTGCTGCGCCCGGCTGCATTTCGCCAGCACGGCAGGCAGCACCAGAACATGGCAAGGCTCGGTTCTCAGGCGGCGATGATGACGACGGCGTTTACGCCTTTTCCCACGTCTCCCGGCCGCCCCCATTCCGCACATACACCTGACTTGAAGGAGCAATTCCTCACATGACCGCCGATTTGGAACCTCGTGACAGCCGCCCCGAAGGCGACCGCCCGGAGCGTAGTGAACGCAGCGACCGTGGAGACCGCGGAGATCGTGGTGACCGCGGTGACCGCCGTGAACATGGCGGCCCGCGCGGCCGTTTCCGCAACCAGCGCTACTGCCCCGATGGCAAGTGCTTCGACTACAAAGACATTGACACGCTGCGCCGCAACATCACCGAAACCGGCAAGATCAAGCCGCGCCGTCAAACCGGTAACTGCGCGCGCTGCCAGCGTGAACTGTCGCGTGAAATCAAGCGCGCTCGGCACTTGGCCCTGCTGCCCTTCGTTCTGCTGTCCGACTAACGCACTTCTGAGCGGCCGCCAGTCCGGCGGCCGCCTGCCACACATCAACCAGGAGTAAATCGGACATGAGCAAGAAGGGACAGACCAGCGGAATGCCTAAGGCAACTCCGCCGGACCCGAAGCAGCAGAGCGCCAAGAAGCAGCCGCGCCTGATCAAGGAATATCACACCAAAGCCGAGCGCGATGCCGCCGTTCAGCGCTGGTTGCTGATCGGCACGGGCATCGTCGTTGCCGTTGCCGCCGCCCTCATCGTTATCGCGTTGATTGGCGCAGCCGTCACACCTACTCAGGCCGCCGCAACCGTCAACGGCGAAACGATCACAGTCGGCGACCTCCAGCGCACAGTTCGGCTGGAACGCGCCATTCGCAACCTCGAACTGAATAACGCCGTCGCACAGTACCGCGCCATGGGCGTCACCGACGACCAGATTATGCAGTTCATCCAAAGCCAGCCGCCGTTCTCGACCTGGATCAGTGAGGAAAGCGTGCCCGAGCAGTTGGGCAGCACCGTCCTGCGCCAGATCATCGAGCAGCGCCTGATCAACTCAGCTGCAGCAGCGGATGGTGTTACGGTAGACGACGCTGGTGTGGACTCGTTCATTCAGGACTTCTTCGGCTACGACCCGAACGCGGCACTGATCACTCCCACGCCGACTTCAGAGTCGACTGCCTCGCCAACGCCGCTGGTTTCGCCCACGCCGACGCTGACGCCGACGGCCACGCTGACCCCTGAGTTCACGCCGACTGCGTCGCTGACTCCGGCTCCGTCCAGCACACCCCCCGCGACGCTCAGCCCCACCGAAGTCGCAGGCCAGTTCGAGACATCGCGCGGCAACTTCTTCGCGGCGATTCGCTCGCAAACCAACCTGTCAGATGCCGACATCCGCACCTACTTCGCCGAGCTTGCTCTCACCAAGGTCCTGCGCGATCACGTCACGGCTGATCTTTCACGTGAGGCGGCCTTCTTCAACACGCGCGTGATCGAAGTGGATTCCGAAGCCAGGGCCAACGAAATCGTCGCAGCGTTGGCGGCAGGCGAATTGTTCGGTGACCTCGCCCGCGCCAACTCCAGTAACCAGTCGGCGGCCAGCGGTGGCGAACTTGGTTGGATGCCGCTCACCGAACTGGCGGCCACTTTCGGTACCGCAACCGAAACCGCGCTTACTGGTGCGTCAACAGGCGCAGTCATCGGCCCGGTCATGACCGATGCCGGAACCTGGGTCGTCCTCCAGGTGCGGGGCAGCGAGCCGCGTACGATGACCGACGCCGAGTTTGAACAGGCCAAGACGCAGGCTTTCGAGGAATACGTGGCCGGGCTGCGCGATGCAGCAACCACCAGTCTGACCGATGCATGGATCGGCAACGTGCCGCTCGATCCGAGGTTGTCCATCAGCCAGGCTCAGTAAACTGAACGGCTTTTCGTTCACATAAGGCGCGTGGCCTACGGC
>JAEURB010000068.1 GCA_016788435.1 Anaerolineae bacterium
GTAATAAAGTGTTGGTGGCTTCGAATACTCCAGTCCGCCCTTTCCCGGGCCATGGCTGATTGCTCGGTGGCAGTAAAGTTCGTCTGTAATTTGTGCTAGCCAATCGTTCGACCGAAGCAATGAGAAAGGGACTCGATCCATCATGAAGAGCAGCTACGGTCTGGAGAATCAGGGCATCATCGGGGTATCGGCGGAATACTGGAATCTGCACACCCCCACGCTCTATGAACACGCCATCCGCAACCGCGAAGGCCATATCGCCCACCTCGGCCCGCTGGTTGTTCGCACCGGTTCGCATACTGGCCGCTCGCCCAACGACAAGTTCATCGTTCGTGACGAGAACTCGGAAAGCAAGGTGTGGTGGGGCAACAACAAGTCGTTCACGCCGGCCGCCTTCGAGCGCATTCAGGCCCGCTTGCAGGCCTTCTTCATGCAGCGCGACGTGTATGTGCAGGATGTGTATGCCGGCGCAGACGCAAACAATCGCCTGAAGGTGCGCTTCATCACCCAGTACGCCTGGCACAACCTGTTCATCCGCACGATGTTCATCCTGCCCTCGAAAGAGGAACTCCAGACCTTCGTGCCGGACTTTACCGTGATTGACGCGCCAGGCTTCCATGCCTCGCCCGAAATTGACGAAACGCTGTCGCCCACCTTCATCCTCCTCAATCTCACCAAAAAGCTGGTGTTGATTGGCGGTACGGAATATGCCGGCGAGATGAAGAAGTCCATCTTCAGCACGCTCAACTACCTCCTGCCGCAGAAGAACGTGCTTTCGATGCACTGCTCGGCCAACTATGGTGCGGACAGGGACGACGTCGCGCTGTTCTTCGGCCTGAGCGGCACGGGCAAGACCACCCTCAGCGCCGACCCGAACCGCACGCTCATCGGCGACGACGAGCATGGCTGGAGCGATGATGGCGTCTTCAACTTCGAAGGCGGCTGCTACGCCAAGGTTATCCGCCTCAGCCCGACCGGCGAGCCGGAGATCTACGAGACGACGCGCAACTTCGCCACCATCCTCGAAAACGTGGCGATGGACCCCGAAACACGCCATCTCGACCTGAACAGCGAACTGTATACCGAGAACACGCGCGCGGCCTACCCCATCAAGCAGATTCCGAATGCTGACATCGGCGGCGTGGCCGGCCACCCGAAGAACGTCATCTTCCTGACGGCCGATGCCTTCGGCGTGCTACCCCCTGTCGCCCGTCTGACGCCTGAACAGGCGATGTACCACTTCATCAGCGGCTACACGGCCAAGGTCGCGGGAACCGAGCGCGGCGTCACCGAGCCGTCGGCCACCTTCTCAGCCTGCTTCGGCGCGCCGTTCATGACCCTGCACCCGAAGGAATACGCCGCCCTGCTGCGCAAGAAGCTGAACGAACACACCGCAGACGTTTACCTGGTCAATACCGGCTGGACGGGCGGCCCCCACGGCGTGGGCAAGCGTATGTCCATCAAGGATACGCGTGCAATTGTCACTGCGGTGCTCAACGGCAGCCTGAAGAACGTGGAATACCGCACCGACCCAGTCTTCGGTTTCGAGGTTCCGCTGACGGTTCCCGGTGTGGACAGCAGCGTGCTTGAGCCGCGCAATACGTGGGCGGACAAGGCCGCATATGATGAGAAGTATCACGAGCTGGCCGCGAAGTTCATCAATAACTTCGAGAAGTACGCCGGTGAAGCGCCCGAACTGGTCGCCGCTGGCCCCAGGATCTAGCGCCGAGCGGTGGTAAAATTGCGGGGGCGGGCCTGATTCAGGGTTCCGCCCCTGCTCTTGTCTGGCACGAGCGCCCGGCGAGGCCGGATGCTCGTTGGCGAACGAATGGAGAGAAGACGACTATGGCACGCAACAAGGTAACCGTCATCGGCGCAGGCAACGTGGGCGCGACTATCGCGCACTGGATCGTCAGCGCCGAGCTGGCGGACGTGGTTCTGGTGGACATCGCGGAGAACGCGACCAAGGGCAAGGCGCTCGACCTGTTTGAAGCGACGCCGGTCGTTCGCAAGGACGTCAAGCTGACCGGCAGCAACGACTATGAAACGACCCGCGACTCGGACGTGATCGTGATCACGGCCGGCGTGCCGCGCAAGAAAGACCCGGTCACCGGCCAGTTCCCCAGCCGCGATGCGCTGGTGCGCACCAACCAGGAGATCGTCGGCGCGGTGACGAAGAAGGCGGCGTCCTTCTCCCCGAACGCCATCATCGTCGTCGTGGCCAACCCGCTCGACGCGATGTGCCATGTGGCGCTGCATGAAAGCGGCTTCCCCAGCCACCGCGTGATCGGCATGGCCGGCGCGCTCGACACCGCCCGCTACAAATCGTTCATCGCCGAGGCTCTCAACCTCAGCGTGAAGGACGTTCACGGGATTGTTCTCGGCGGCCACGGCGACGAAATGGTCCCCCTCCCCCGCCTGACCTCGGTGGCGGGCATCCCGCTGACCGAACTACTGCCCGAAGACAAGATCAACGCCATCATCGAGCGCACCCGCAAGGGCGGCGGCGAGATCGTTGGGCTGATTGGCGTGAGCGCGTGGTATGCCCCGGCCGCAGCTGCCTTCGAGATGACCGAGGCGATCCTCAAGGATCAGCGCCGCGTGATCGCCAGCGCCGTGCTGCTCAATGGCGAGTACGGCTACGACGGCTTATACGTTGGCGTTCCGGCCGTGCTGGGCTCGAACGGCGTCGAGAAGGTGATCGAGTTTGAGCTGACCGAATCTGAGCGCGCGATGCTGGACAAGAGCGCCGACGCCGTGCGTTCGGTCGTGGGCGTGCTGGGATACTAAGCCCGAAGTTACGAGCAGCGAGTTAAGAGTCACGAGAAAAGAAGCGGGCGGCCTCACTCGGGCCGCCCGCTTTGCATTAGCTGGCTGAGGACTTGCGCCGCGCGATGCGCCGCAGCATCGGCAGCACGCGCTGCTGCACTTCCTCCATCGTCCCGGCCACCGTCGCGCCGGACGCCTGCTTGTGGCCGCCGCCGCCCAGTTCGAAGGCAACGCCCGACACGTCATAGCCCGGTTTGCTGCGCAGGCTGATTTCCACGCTACCAGCCGTCACTTCCTTGAACACCGCCGCCACACGGGCCTCGTTGACCGATATCAGGAAGCCGATCAGGCCACCGGCGTCGCTCGCCTGGCTGAGGCCCGCCTTGCGCAGGCCGTCCAGCGTCAGTGTAGCTGAAATCACGCGATCTTTCAGTTCGGCCGTTTCCAGCGCGCTGCGCCACATCTGCACCGTCGAGAACGGCATAGAGATCAGCGTCTTCTGGAAGATGTCGTAAAGCGGCGCGCCCGCTTCGGCCAGCGCTGACGCAACGCGCAGGGTGTGCGGCGTGACGTTGGACGTGCGAAAGCCGATGGTGTCGGTCACCAGCCCCACCAGCAGCGGCACAGCCACCGCCTCGGGGATCGCCCAGCCGAGCGCCGTGAAGCCGTTCCACAGCACTTCGGTCGTCGAAACGGCAGCCGCGTCCACGAGTTGCATTTCACCGAAGCCGGTATTGGTGGGATGGTGGTCTATATTGACGACCTTCCATGCGCGGCCACGGCCTTCTTTACCGGCCTCGCCAGTGCGTTCTTCATCACTGGCATCCAGCGAGACCATGACCTCGTAATCCAGCGCCGGAACCTGCCCGACGACCTGTTCCGAGCCGGGGACGAACTTCAGAAACTCCGGCATCCCGCCATCTACGACCGGGATGGGGGCCTTACCACGGGCGCGCAGCATATTGGTGAGCGCCACCAGCGAGCCAATCGCATCGCCATCGGGCTTGACGTGCGTCACCAACAGAATCCGTGTTGCGCCGTCCAGCAGCGCGCCGAACTCACTCCAGTTCATCGCCGGCCGGCTCTGGCGGAATATCGAGCGACGAGATGACCTGATTCAGATGCTCACCATGCTCAAAGCGCAAGTCCCACACGAAGGCCAGTTCGGGTGTCTTGCGCAGGCGCAGGCTTTGGCCCAGTTCGCGGCGCAGGAAGCCCTTGGCGTGATTCAGCCCCTGCATCACTTCTTCCTGGCGCACTTCCTCGCCCAGCGCGTTCACGTACACACGGGCGAACTGAAGCTCGCGGTCAATATCCACTTCGGTGACCGTAACCCCATGCAGCCGTGGGTCACTCACCTCGCGCAGCAGCAGTTCGCTCAGAATCTGCCGGATGCGCCAGGCGATCCGGTCTTGTTTGATGCCCATTGGGATTGTCCTTCCTATTACTGCCCCTCACCCCTGCTCACTCCCTCTCCCACGCAAGGGAAGAGAGGGGAGAAAAGCTCCGGCGCGGTGCCCTTCACCCCCTCCATCAAGAGATGCGCCGGGGGTGAGGTTTTTGGGCCAGCGGGTATGGTTGGGGGGATTACCGCGCCTTAGCGCACGCGCTCGGAGACGAAGAATTCGATCACATCGCCTGGCTCGAAGGCGTCGAAGTTCGACAAACCGACGCCGCACTCGAAACCCTGGCGCACTTCGCGCACATCTTCGGTGAGGCGCTTGAGCGAGCTGACACCGTTCGATTCACTGATGACCTGCCCGCCGCGCTTGACGCGCGCCCTGGAGTTACGCTTCACTTCACCCTGCACCACCATGCAACCGGCAATCGTGCCGACCTTGGTGATACGGAAGACCTGACGAACTTCGGCCGCGCCAATCGTCTTGTCGGCGTATACCGGTTCCAGCATACCCTTCAGCGCCAGTTCGATATCTTCCAGCAGCTTGTAGATGATGTCGTACTGGCGA
>JAEURB010000078.1 GCA_016788435.1 Anaerolineae bacterium
GGTTGGCATTTTCATGGGGCCGCTGATGGTGCTGGGCGCTTACTATGTGATGGCTGGGCAGCCGAGCTGGACGCCGGTGCTAGTGGGTATTCCGATTGGCTCGATGTGTGCGGCCATCCTCGATGCCAATAATATTCGCGATGTCGAGGCTGATCGCGCCGTGAACAAGCGCACGCTGGCCGTGCTGCTCGGTCAGCGCGCCGCGCGTTGGGAATATGCGCTGCTGGTGGGCGGGGCCTATGTGCTGCTAGCCGTGCTGGTGGTAGCCGGAGTCGCGCCCTGGCCGGTGCTGCTGGTTGGGGTAACGCTGCCGCAGGCGTGGGCGCTGATTCGGGTGGTATTGACCAGCAACGATACCGCCCTGCTGCATCGGGCGCAGGGCGGGACGGCGAAGCTGCACGGCCGGTTTGGCCTGTGGCTGGTGATCGGCTGGCTGGTGGCGCTGCTGCTGAATGCGCTCAGTCCGTAGCCGAAGCGACCAGTTCGCGCAGTTCAAGGCTGGCTGGCGTTGGGCGCACGCCCACCTTGCGATAGGCCTTGTCCTCGATGGCGGCCAACTGCTTCTGCGCTTTGGCCACATCACCCATCTGCAGATAGCAGCGGATCAACTCGCGCTGAACATCCTCGCGCATCGGCAGCACCTTCAGCGCTTCCTCATAGGCCGCCGCCGATTCGTTCAGGTTGCGCTGCGCACAATGCACGCGGCCCATGATGATGTAGGCCTCACCGTGCAGGCGGGTCAGTTCCTCGCGCCGTTCGATAATCCACGGCGTGTTCAGCCCTTCGAGAAACGGGCCTTTGTACAGGCTCAGCGCCGTTTGGGCATAGGTCTCGCGTTCAGCGTCCGACTCGACGCTCTGGGCGCGTTCGACCGCTGCCTCGAACCCGGCCACGTCGTAGTGGCGGATGAACAGCGAACTGGGCACGTAGAAGCCCTGCGTGTACTGCGTCAGGTCGAGCGGACGGTTGCCCAGTGGCCGGCTGAGGACTTCGGTGACCTTGTGCTTGGTGACATGGAAGATGTCGGTGGCGTCCTTGGTGCTGACCTTGGGCCAGAAGTCCGCGAATACCTCATCGCGTGTGACCAGCCGGTGATCGGCCAGATAATAGAAGAGCAGCTTGGGCAGCATACCCTCCCACTGCACGATCTCATGGCCGTTGACGAGCGTGCGTGGCTTGCCGAAACCGTAGATTTCGAGCTGCGGTTTGGGCTGCGTTTCAACGACGAAATGCAGGTTGTTGCGTTCCCATTCGATGCCGAGAATGACCGCGATGCCGTTTGCCACCACCTTCGTGAAGGGGTGATATGACTGCATCCGCGTACTCAGCACGATTTTCACTGAGTTGCCGAGCGCATCCACCAGCGTCTCAAGGAAAGACGGCATGTCGTCGGCCCACACGAGCGGGTCGAACTCGTCAATGAACAGGAGCAGCGGCTGGGTAGCAATGGCGTTCAGATCGGCTCCCAGAACGGCGCCGAATTCGCCGGGGGCCGCGTTGTCGGCGGTGAGCAGCGCGGCAAGTTTCGCGCCGAATTCGGGGATGACCGTGCGAACCTGCCCCAGCAGGGCTGTCATCCAGCCGGCAATCGAAGCGTCCGGAGGCATCTGCGAATAGAGCAGCCCTTCGTCCGCATTGGCCAGGAAGCGGGAGATGAACAGGGTGCGGTAGTGAGGCCACGGCGGGATCAATACGACTTTATGATCCTGGGTACACTCACGCAGCGATGAAATGGAAACGCGGCGTGGCTCGTGAGGCAGCATGGTGATAACCTCTCAGCGCGGCAGGCGAACCGCCTTGGTTGGGGATCAGCACAACCTGGCCACGCGCCAGACTGTCAGCTAATCCGCACGATTTGGGTAAGTATAACGCAGATCAAGCATCAACAAAGGCGGTAACTGTAACGAATCTGTAAGGAGCGAAACTCTTGGAAATAAACCCAATCGGCCACCCGACAGCGGCACTGCAGAAGTTGTTGAACGGGTCTGTCATTCCACGGCCAATCGGCTGGATCTCGACACTAAACGCAGACGGGCGTCCAAATCTTGCTCCGTTCTCCTACTTCACCGTCGTCTGCGTCAATCCACCGCACATCCTGTACTGCCCGGGGCGGCGTGGCCTGCACGGGACGGAAAAAGACTCGTTAGCGAATGCCCGGCGGCAGGGTGAGTTCGTCGTCAACATCGTCACCGAGGCGCTCGCTCCGGCGATGAATCTGACCTCGTCGGAGGTGGGGCCAGAGGTGGACGAGTTTGCGCTGGCCGGGCTGACCGTGCAGGCGTCGGTTGCGGTCGCGCCTCCCCGTGTGGCCGAAAGCCCGATTCACTTCGAGTGCCGGGTTACGCATATTGTGGATGTGAGCGACGGGCCTTCCGGCGGCTCGATAGTCGTCGGCCAGGTGGTGCATATCCATGTTGGCGACGCACTGCTGATGGGCGACAAGATCAATATGGCCGAGTTGCATGCCATCGGGCGACTGGCGGGCGCGAGCTATACGCGGGTCACGGACGTGTTCGACATGCCCCGCCCCGGCGGCGGAGGGTGAAAAGCATGAGTGCGACGATGCGGGCAGCGCGGCTCTATGGCCCACGCTGGATGATGGTCGAGGACGTGCCGCTGCCGCCGGCACCGAAGCCCGGCGAAGCTCGGATTGCGGTCACGGCTGTCGGGATCTGTGGCTCGGACCTCCACAATTACGAGGACGGGCGCATTGGCGATACGGCCATCGAAGCCCCAATGATCCTCGGTCATGAGTTCGCAGGGGTGGTGCTTGAGGCGGGCGCGGAAGCCCTCGACGGCAATGATCAGCCGCTGCGGGCCGGTCAGCGCGTAGCGATTGACCCGGCGACGCCGTGCTGGCGCTGTGAACTGTGTGAGGCGGGCCACCCCAACCTGTGCCGCCGTCTGCACTTCTGCGGGCTGTACCCTGATGACGGCGCGCTGCGCGAGCTGATGAACGTACCGGCGCGCTCCTGTTTTCCAGTTCCCGATGCGATTTCCGATGCCGGCGCGGCGCTGCTTGAACCGCTGGGTGTGGCGCTGCACGCGGTCAACCTGGCGCATGTGCGGCTGGGAGACACGGTGGTGGTGCAGGGGTGCGGCCCAATTGGCTTGCTGATCCAGCGGCTGATGCGCCACAGCGGTGCGGGGGCGGTCTATGCCTTTGACCGCTTCGCGTGGCGCGCTGATAAGGCGAAAGAGTGGGGCGCGACCGGGGCCTGGACGCTGGAGGAAGACCCGGTAGCGCGGCTGCAGGACGTGACGGGCGGGCGTGGTGCGGATATCGTCGTCGAGGCGGCGTGGGCCGATCACAGCGTGGGGCAGGCGGTCGAGATGGCGCGATTGGGTGGGCGCGTGATGCTGGCGGGCATCCCTTCGGCCGACGAGGTGCGCTTCAAACACTCGACGGCGCGGCGCAAGGGGCTGACCATTTCCATGGTGCGGCGCATGAAGCACACCTACCCGCGGGCCATAGAACTGGTGCTGCGCGGCGTGGTGGATGTGGACGGCCTGGTTTCGCACCGCTTCCCGCTGGAGCGCGCGCCCGAGGCGTTCGCCATGAACCTGGCCTACCCGCCGGGCGTGCAGAAAGTCGCGATTGACGTGCGGAAAGCGTAGGCCAAACGCGCGCCAGAATGGTATAGCGGGCCGCCAATGGCGCTAGATGGATCAGGCGGTTGGCCTACAATGGACTGAATGAACTCCGTTCACCTCCCTCTCCAGCGCGGCAAGCCTGCTGAACCGACTGCTGCAGCGCCGATGCCGCCACCCGCCGCCGCCTCCGAAACGGCCGATCTCCGCTGGCTTTCCCACATCATCGCCGGGCACAAGCGGGCGGTGGTTGGGGCGCTGATTGCCGGCATCCTGGCGGGCTTCACCACTGCGCTCGAACCATTCTTCATCGGCATGATCATTGATGACGTCAACGCTGGCAGCGGAATGGATGTCATCTGGCGAGATGTGGCGCTGCTGATTCTTTTCGGCGTGTTCACCGTCATCGCCTTCTTCGGCCAGCGCTATTACAGCGGCGAAATCGCCTACGGCGTGAACTATGACCTGCGTGGCACGCTTTTTGGCCGCCTGCTGCGCCAGGACAGGTCGTTTTATGACCACTATGCGACTGGTGACCTGATCTCGCGCGTGAACAGCGACACCGAGATGGTGTGGCGGCTGATGGCGCTCTTCTTCTTGCGCTTCGCCAGTTCGCTGACGCTGCTCGTGTTCACCTTTACCCTGCTGGCGCTGGTGGATATCCGCCTGACGGCCGTCGTCTTCGTCGTGCTGGCCATCTCGACGGCCTTTCAGGTGGGCGCGGGCAGCGCGATTGTCGATCTGTTCGAGCGGGTGCAGGCGCAGGCCGGCCGGATGGCCTCGTTCGTACAGGACAGTATCAGCGGCGTGCTGACCATCAAGACCTTCGGGCGCGAGGAAGGGGCGTCGCAAGCCTTCGCCCGGGAAAATGCCGAGTACCGCCGAATCTGGCTGCGCTTCAAGCGACGCAACGAGCCGGTGGGTATGCTGCCCAACATGATTAGCCAATTGACAACCGGCATCGTCGTGCTGTTCGGCGGCATTCTCACGGTACAGGGCGAACTGACGCTTGGCAATTTCACGCAGTTTCTGCTCTATCTCGGCCTGATCAGCTCGGCGCTGCTCCATCTGGGCACGATTTATCAGCGGCTTCAGCAGGCGCGTGGCGCGCTCACCCGGCTAACGCCGATCCTGCAACTGCCTGGTGTGCGCTCGCCAGACAATGCCATCATTGCCGTTCCGCCACACGCGGAAATCGTCTTCGAACACGTGTCGCTCACGCTCGACGGAACGCGGGTGCTGGATGACGTTTCGCTGCGCATCCCTCCACGCAAGACAGTCGCCTTTGTCGGCGCGACGGGCAGCGGCAAGACGCTACTCCTCAACCTGCTGGCGCGGGTACATGATGCGACTGAAGGCTCGGTGCGGGTGGGCGGCCATGACGTGCGCGAGTACGACCTCGATGCGCTGCGTTCGGCTATCGCCTACGTGCCACAAGAGACGTTCCTGTTCAGCGAAACACTGGCCGCCAATATCCGGATGGGCGTCAACGACCTGGAGGCTGAGGCGCTCGGCTGGTCGGCCGAAATGTCACGGCTGGCCAACGACCTGCCGCAGCTTCCGCACGGGCTGGACACGCTGGTGGGCGAGAAGGGCGTGATGGTATCGGGCGGGCAGCGCCAGCGCATCGCCATCGCGCGCGCTCTGATTCGGAAGGCGCAGATTCTGGTGCTGGACGACGCGCTGTCGAGCGTGGACACGCACACCTCGGCCGATATCCTGCGTAATCTGCGCACCGTGCTGCACGAACGTACCAGCCTGATCGTCGCCCATCGTATCGCGACCGTGAAGGACGCCGATTTCATCGTCGTGATGGAAGGCGGGCGAATCGTGGAGCAGGGGAGCCACGGCGACCTGGTGCTGGCCGGCGGAACCTATGCGGCGATGGTTCAGCGTGAACTGCGGAGGGATGATGATCCGCCACTGGCGCGCTGAGAAGAAGCCTGCCCCCGGCGCCGATGGCACGGGAGTGGGCGACCGCGCACTGATCGAGATGCTGGCGTCGATTCTAGCGCCGTACAAGTGGGCGCTGCTGGCGATCTTCGCCATGCTGCTGGGTGTGACCGCCTTGACGCTGCTGCTGCCGTGGCTGGTTCAGCAGGCGGTGGACGGGCCGATTGCGACGGGCGATCTGGCGGGGCTGATCCCGATAGGCATCGCCTTTTTCACGGCCATCATCCTGATCTTCATCCTGCGCTTCGCCTACACCTACTGGCTGCAAACGGTGGGCCAGAACGCGCTGGTGGTGCTTCGCCAGCGGCTGTACGACCACCTGCTGCGCCAGGATATGCGCTACTTCAACCGCACGCCGGTGGGGCAAATCGTCTCGCGCATGTCGAACGACATCGAGAACCTCACCGAACTGCTTTCGACCAGTATCGTGATGGTCGTCAGCAACCTGATCACGCTGATCGGCATCATCGCGGTCATGCTGCTCATCAACTGGCGGTTGGCGCTGTTGAGCCTGGCTGTGCTGCCGATTATGACTGGCAGCACGGTTTACTGGCGCAAGCGTATCCGCGAGGCCAGCAACCGCCTGCACAAGCTGGTGGCCACTTTCCTCGCCTTCCTCAACGAGAACCTGGGCGGCATGCTGGTCGTTCAGTTGTTCGGCCGCCAGTCCATCAGTTGGGACGCTTTTGACGGCATCAACCGCCAGTACCGCGAAGTACACGGCCACTTGCGTGACTCGTACACGTGGTACGCCTCGACTCTGCAAATCCTGACCACGATAGGCCTGGCGATTGTGCTGCTGGGTGGCGCGCAGGGCGTCATCGCCGGGTGGGCAACGGTGGGCATGTTGATCGCGTTCATCGAGTATACGCGGCGCAGCTTCGAACCGGTGCTGATGCTTGCCGAGCAGTTCTCGCAAATCCAGACGGCGCTTTCGGCTGGTGAGCGCATCGCCCGCATCCTGCGCGTCGAGCCGTCCGTCCTGCCGCCCGAGCACCCCCGGCAACCAGCCGGTTTCAGCGGCGCGATTGACTTCAAGAACGTAACGTTCGCCTATGACGAGGGACAGCCCGTGCTGCGTAACCTCACGCTGCATGTGCCGGCTGGTCAGCGCGTCTCCATCGTTGGCGCAACCGGCGCGGGCAAGACGTCGCTGGCCGGGCTGCTGGCGCGCTTCTACGATGTGCAGAGCGGCCAGATCATGATTGACGGCGTGGATGTGCGCGACCTGGCCTTCGATGATTTGCGCCAGTTCGTCACCGTCGTGCCGCAAAGCCCGTACTGCTTCGACGGGACGATTGCCGATAATCTGCGCCTGTTCTCCCCTGACATTAGTGATGACGACATGCGCCGGGCGGCTGAACTGTCGTGCGCGGCCCGTTTCATCGAGCGCCTGCCCGATGCTTATGACTACCTGCTGCTGCCGGGCGCGGCCAATCTATCACTGGGGCAGCGCCAGTTGATCGCGCTGGCGCGGGCGCTCCTGCATCACCCACGCAGTATCCTCGTGCTGGACGAGGCGACGAGTAGTATTGACACCGAAACCGAGGCGCTGATTCAGGAGGGTTTGAAGGCCGTGCTGGCCAACCGCACCAGCCTGACTATCGCCCACCGCCTGAGCACGGTGCGTGACGCCGGCCGTATCCTGGTCCTTCAGCGCGGTCAAATCATCGAAGACGGCAGGCACGACGGGCTGTTAGCCGCGGGCGGAGTCTATGCCCGTCTCTATCAGCGGCAGTTCGAGGAACTCGGTGAGCCGGTACTGAACGCGGCCGGCTGAGCAAGTGATTACCATCCTTTAAACTACTTGTAACATGATTGCCCCCACAATGACCGTATAATGACGGGTATAGAGAGTTGTGGAAGGGAAAATGCGATGTTCATTGACACCGAGCTGTTTGAAGTACCGGCACGCACGCTCCCGGCCCGTTGGTCGGAACAGTCCGAGAAATACGCGACGGGCGAGGTGCTGCACAGCCTGCTGCTGCACGGGGCGCACATTTGCGGCGTCGTCTTCATGCAGGAGAAGCCACTGCACGGTGACCGCCGCGTGCGGGTGTATCTCGTCAACCTGTGCGAGCAGAACGGCGAAGGCCACCGGCTGGCGCTGGTCGAGAACCCGTATGTGACACGCCTGCTGCAGGAATACGGCGCGCAGATTATCCGTATGAACTGGCGCAAGGTCGGGCCGGCCGGGCGGTAGGGCCTGATTCGCGGTAGCCGGGCAGTTTCATCAGCCCTCAACCCCCTCGCCGCCGAGGGGGTTGCTGCATGTTCTGGCGGGCCGCGTCACGAGCTCGGCGGGAGTCCGCCAGCGCATTGAAGATTGTGACGAATAGTGCCGCCAATCGTCATGATCAACCTCGCACCAGCCCGCTGAAACGGCTACACTCTGTCTTTGTCAAGCGCACGGGAATTGCGATGATGAGCCTTTGGGAGACCTTCCACGGCGCCAACGCCGGTTACGTACAGGAGCTTTACGAACGATATCTCCGCGACCCGTCGTCGGTGGATGTCGAAACACAGGCCATCTTCGAGCGGTGGACGCCGCCGCTGAGTGAACCGCTGTCAGCGGCCGCGCCGGTGGCGTTGGGGCAAGCTGCCTCGCTGCCGGATGTGCGCCGCATCGTGGGTGGCGTGAATTACGCCGAGGCGATCCGGCATTTCGGCTATCTTGGAGCCCAGCTTGACCCGCTCGGCGAATTGCCGTCGGGCGACCCGGCGCTTGACCCGGCGGCGCACGCCATTCGTGAAGACGAGCTGCGCGGCCTGCCGGCGTCTCTGATCGGCGGGCCAATCGCACAGCGCGCGACCGATGCCTATGCGGCGGTACAGTCACTCAAGCGCATCTATATGGGGCACATCGGCTACGACTACGAGCATGTGCACAAACCGGCCGAGCGCGAGTGGCTGCGGCTGGCGGCTGAGACTGGCCGCTTCGACCCGCAGCACGACCCGATCCATCCGGTCAAGATCCTGCAGCGCCTGACCGAGGTCGAGGCGTTCGAGCGCTTCATTCACCGCATCTTCCCCGGCAAGCACCGCTTCTCCATCGAAGGCCTCGACATGATGGTGCCGATGCTCGATGAGATCATCGGCGGCGCGGCTGAAAGCGGCACCCTGCACGTGCAGTTTGGCATGGCGCATCGCGGCCGCCTGAATATCCTCGCCCATACGCTGGGCAAGCCGTACGCCTCGATTCTGGCCGAGTTCAAAGACCCGGTTCAGCCGCACAAGTTCCGCGACGACCTCGGCTGGATGGGCGACGTTAAGTATCACATGGGTGCGCGCCGCGCCCTGCTGAACGGCCGAGAAGTCGGTGTGATGCTGTCCATGCCGCCGAACCCCAGCCATCTGGAGTTCATCAACCCGGTGGTGATGGGCATGGCCCGGGCGGCCGGTACGCGAACGGACTTCCCCGGCGAGCCGAGCTTCAACCCCAGCGAAACGCTGCCGATCCTGATTCATGGCGACGCCGCGTTTCCGGGGCAGGGGGTGGTGGCCGAAACGTTCAATCTGTCACGTTTGCCCGGCTTCTGGGGGGGCGGGACGGTTCACATCATCGCCAATAACCAGCTTGGCTACACAACCGAACCGGTTGACTCGCGCAGTACGCTCTTTGCGAGTGACCTGGCAAAGGGATTCAAAGTGCCGGTCATTCATGTCAATGCCGATGATCCCGAAGCATGTATGCTGGCGGCGCGCACGGCGTTCGCTTTTCAGGAGGAGTTCGAGCGCGACTTTGTGATTGATCTGATCGGCTACCGCCGCTACGGCCACAATGAGGGTGATGAGCCGGGCTTCACGCAGCCCGTGCTCTACCGCAAGATCGAGCAGCACCCAACGGTGCGCGCGCTGTGGGGACAAACGCTGGTGGCGCGCAGCATCCTTCATGAGGGTGAGCCAGACGAGATGATGCGCCAGCAGATGGAACGCCTGCAGGGCGCGTATGAGAAGCTGGATGCCGAACGCGATCTGATCGATCAGCGGCCAACGCCGCCCGTGCCCGGTACCGCCCGCCGTGTTAAGACGAGCGTACCGGCCGACAGGCTGCGCGAGTACAACCACGCACTGCTCACCCTGCCGGAAGGCTTCCGCGTGCATCCCAAGCTTCAGCGCGTGATGAAGCGCTGGCAGGAGGCGATTGACCAGCCGTCCACCCCCGGCATTGACTGGTCGCAGGCCGAAGAACTGGCGATGGCGACCATTCTGGCGGACGGTATCCCGGTGCGCTTGACCGGCCAGGATGTCGAGCGCGGGACGTTCAGTCAGCGTCATGCTGTCTTCCACGACGCCGAAACGGGTGAGTCGCATATCGCGCTGCAGAAGCTGCCGCAGGCCAAAGCCGCCTACGAAATCCACAATAGCCCGCTGTCTGAACAGGCGGTGCTCGGCTTTGAGTTCGGCTACAACGTGCAGGAGCCGTCGCGCCTGGTGCTGTGGGAGGCGCAGTATGGCGACTTCGACAACGGCGCGCAGGTCATCATTGACGAGTTCATCGTTTCGGCCCGCGCCAAGTGGGGGCAAACGCCGTCGCTGGTGATGCTGCTGCCACATGGCTATGAGGGCGCAGGGCCTGACCATTCGAGCGCGCGCCTCGAACGCTTCCTGCAGATGGCCGCCGACACCAACATGCGCGTGGCCTATCCCACAACTTCGGCCCAGTACTTCCACCTGCTGCGGCGGCAGGCGCTGACGCTGAAGAACGACCCGCTGCCGCTGATCGTGATGACGCCCAAGAGCCTGCTGCGCCACCCGATGATCAACTCGTCGCTGCACGACCTGAGCGACGGGCGCTGGCAGCCGGTGATTGATGACGAGGCCGCCCGCGCCAACCCGAAAGCTGTGCGCCGTCTGCTGCTGGTGAGTGGCAAAATCTACGTTGACCTCGCCGCTTCCGAGAAACGCAAGGAGCGCGAGGATGTGGCCATCGTGCGCGTCGAGCAGTTGTATCCGTTCCCGGCCGATGAGTTGCGCAAGGTGATTGACGGCTACCCGGCGCTGACGGACGTGGTGTGGTTGCAGGAAGAGCCAGAGAACATGGGCGCGCTCGATTTCGTGCGGCCGCTGCTCATCCGCCTGTTGGTCAACCGCGCGCCGCTGCGTTTCGTGGCCCGCCCGCGCAGCTCCAGCCCGTCTGAGGGCACGGCCGCTTACCACGCCATCAATCAGGCTGCGCTGATCGACAAGGCGTTCGGCCCGCTTTCGCAAGAATCCGCTTCCGTTGAACGAGAAGGACAGAAGGTGCCATGACGCTGGAAATTGTCGTCCCCAACCTGGGCGAATCGGTGGTCGAGGCCACCGTCTCGCGCTGGCTGAAACAGGAAGGTGACCACGTCGCAGTGGGTGACCCGGTCGTGGTGCTGGAAACGGAGAAGGTGGACCTCGAAGTGGGCGCTGAACGCGACGGTGTGCTGGCGAAGATCGCGGCCGCCGCCGGCCAGGATGTGAAAATCGGTGAGGTGCTTGGCCTGATCGAAGCGTCGGAAGGCGGCGCTGTGTCCGCCCCGGCCCCGGCTGCGGCCCCCGTACCCGCGTCTGCGCCCGTTCCGCCGCCCGATCCTGCCAGTGGTGCTGCTGCTGTCACGCCCGTCGCTCGCCGGATGGCCGAAGAGGCGCACGTGGACCTGAGCAAGGTGGAGGCCAGCGGCAGCCGCGTGACCAAGGCCGATGTGCAGCGCCATCTCGAACGGGCTGACGCGCCACCTGCACCCGTCCCGGTTCCTATGCCAACAGCCGCGCCGTATCCCGCGCCCGTGCCGGATATTCGCGGCGAGGATCGCGTCAAAATGTCGCGCCGCCGCCGGACGATTGCGACCCGTCTGGTCGAAGCGCAGCATTCGGCGGCCATGCTGACCACCTTCAACGAGATTGATATGAGCGCGGTGATGCGGATCCGCGAGAAGCGCCGGGATTCGTTCAAGGAGAAGCATGGCGTCGGCCTTGGCTTCTCGTCGTTCTTCGTCAAGGCGGCGATAGGCGCGCTCAAGGCCTTCCCGCGCCTGAATGCCGAAATCCAGGGCGATGAGATGATCCTCAAGCGCTACTACGATATCGGCGTGGCGATTGGGGCGGAGGAGGGTCTGGTTGTGCCGGTGCTGCGTGACGCCGACCGCCTGTCGTTCGCGCAGATCGAGCAGGCGATCAAGAAGTATGCGGCCGAGGCGAGCGCGGGTACGCTGTCGCTGGAAGCATTGCGCGGGGGCACCTTTACCATCACCAATGGCGGCGTGTTCGGCTCCATGCTGAGTACGCCGATCCTCAACCCGCCGCAGGTGGCCATTCTCGGCCTGCACAAGATCGAGCAGCGGCCAATTGCCCTCAACGGCGAGGTCGTCATCCGCCCGATGATGTACGTGGCGATGAGCTATGACCACCGCATTGTGGACGGCCGCGAGGCGGTGAGCTTCCTCGTCAGGGTTAAGGAACTGGTCGAAGACCCGGAAAGCCTGCTGATTGAGGGGTAAACACAGAACGAGCGAACGTAAAGAGCGCCCGAAAAATTCTCAACAGTGGCACTGAGGACACAAAGAGTCTGCTCGAATCTCAGTGTCCTTAGTGCCTCTGTGATTAGATTACTTCTCTCGCCGCCGTTGTCTAGTTGAAGATGATCGTCTTGTTGCCGTGAACCAGCACTTCCCGGCGCAGGTGGCAGGTGACGGCGCGGGCCAGTACCAGCTTTTCCACGTCCTTCCCCTTGCGAATCAACTCCTCGACTGTGTCCTTGTGGTTCACGCGGGCGATGTCCTGCTCGATGATCGGGCCGGCGTCCAACTCGGCCGTCACGTAGTGGCTGGTCGCGCCGATGATCTTGACGCCGCGCCCATAGGCCGCGTGATACGGCTTCGCGCCGATGAAGGCCGGCAGGAACGAATGATGGATGTTGATGATACGGTTCGGGTAGTGGGCGATGAACTCTGGCGACACGATCTGCATATAGCGGGCCAGCACGATGAAATCCGGCTGAATGCCCGCCAGCAGAGCGAGTTGTTCGTCTTCGACCGCGCGGCGGGTTTCGCGGCTGATCGGGAGGTGACGAAACGGGATGCCGAACGCCCGCGCCACGGGTTCCATATCCGGGTGGTTGCTGACGATGACGGGGATTTCGACGCGCCATTCGCCGCTCTGCCAGCGGGCCAGAATGTCGTACAGACAGTGGCCCTGCTTCGAGACGAAGACCGCCATCTTCGGCACGTCACTCGAAAAGTGCAGCTCGAAGTGCATCTGGCGCGGGGCGGCGATAGCGCCGAAGGCCGCCGCCAGCGCAGCACGCGGGATGGCGAAGCCCTCCAGCGCCCATTCTACGCGCATGAAGAACACGCCTTCTTCCTGGTCAACGTGCTGGTCGAGGTAGAGGATATTGCCACCGTTGCGGAAGATGAAGTCCGTCACCGCCGCCACCAGCCCCGTCTGATCCGGGCAGGAGATGAGCAGGATAGCGGCATCGGGAGAGGAGAGAGCGTTGGTCATGGTTGGGCCTTACGGAGTTGAAGGTTGAAGGGTGAAAGTTGAAAGAAGAGACTTTTCCTGAACTGCGCCTATGCGGCCGTGTGCCTGCAGGGCGGTTGCAAAGCCGGGTGGCCGGTGCGCTCACGAGCGCACGCTAGACTGGCCCAACCGCAACCTCACCTCCCAAACCCCCTCTGCGAACACAGGACGGTTGGAGAAAAGCGTCTGACAGTTAGTGTACCTGTTACAATCCGGACAACCGGACAGAATCT
>JAEURB010000111.1 GCA_016788435.1 Anaerolineae bacterium
CCCGTGATGGCGCTCAATGCCCCTCAGAACATCCGCAAACTGGGCGGCATCGGCACCCGCTACCTGCAGGACTACTACGGCACGACTGACGTGGGCGGGCTGGTCCTGCTGGGTACTTCAGACCGCTTGTACGTGGAGTGGTGGGTGACCAGCCGGCGCGTGGAGAAACGGCTGCACGGCAAGCGGTCCGACCTGTCGCTGGAACAGATTCTGGCGGCTGGCACGCCCATCCTGAACCCGGCGGAGGTGGACGCGGCCGGATGGCCTGAGCCAAGGATGATGCCACCGCAGTTCGGCCCGAATTTGCTGGCGCTGCTTGAAATTCCGCCGGACTTCAACAGCCTGCTGGCGCAGGATGAAGCGCTGGCCCGCGCCTGGCGCAGCCACACCCGCGCCATGTTCCTGCAGGCATTCACGCGCGGTTTCGTCGTCACTGATTTCCTGCGCGCCACGCACGAGGGCCGCGACCGCGCGTTCTATCTGCTCGGTTACAATGGGCCGCAGTTTGAGACGATTAGCTACAACTAGAGCGAGTTAAAAGTTGAAAGTTAGAAGTTGAAAGATGACGGTAGGAGTACAGTTCGCTGTGGTTAGCCGAAACTCCGGCCCCGACACCTCCACCGCACGTTCAGCTTTGACTTTCAACTTTCAACCTTTAACTTTCAACTTCTGTACGGGAGAGCATCATGGGCCGTTCGATCACTATCCGCAGCATTCAGCAGTACAGCATCGCCATGCCGTTCGTCGAAACGCTGCGTACCAGCTTCGGCGAGGAGCCGTTCAAGACCGCCGTCCTTGTGCGGCTGGAGACGGACGACGGGATCGTGGGATGGGGCGAAGCGCCGGTCGAGGTTCACCCTGGCTACAGCCTCGAAACGATGGGCACAGCCGCGCATATCCTGCGTGAGTTCCTGATTCCGGCGCTGCTCGGCAAGGCGGTGAGCGATGCGACCGAAGTGCCGTCGCTGCTCAGCCACACGCGGGGCCACCCGCTGGCCAAGCACAGCGTCGAGATGGCGGTGTGGGACGCGCTGGCGCGGGCCAACGGGCAATCGCTGGCCGGCGCATTTGCGGCGCACCTGCCGGCCGGGCATGCCAGCCGGGGCCGGGCGAAGGTGGGCGTCAGCATCGGTATCAAACCGGCTATCGAGGAGACGCTGGCCGTCATTAGCAAGCGGCTTGGTGAGGGGTACGCGCGCATCAAGCTCAAGATCGAGCCGGGCTGGGATGTGCAGGTGGCCGCCGCGGTGCGCGAACGCTACCCGGATATCCTGCTTATGCTGGACGCCAACAGCGCCTACACGCTGGCCGATGCCGAGCATCTCAAACAGCTTGACCCGTATCATCTGCTGATGCTGGAGCAGCCGCTTGGTTATACCGACATCTACCAGCACAGCCAGCTTCAGCCGCAGATGACAACGCCAATCTGCCTCGATGAGAGCATCCATTCGGCCGACGATGCCCGCCTGGCATTCCAGCTTGGCGCGTGCAAGATCATCAACCTGAAGCCGTCACGCGTGAGCGGCTACACCGAGAGCTTGGAAATCTACAAGGTGTGCGTGGCGCACGATGCCCCGCTCTGGATCGGCGGCATGATGGAGACCGGCATCGGCCGCGCCGCCAACGTTGCGTTCGCGTCGCTGCCCGGCGTCACACTGCCCTGCGATATTTCTGCCACCAGCCGCTACTATGCGCGCGACCTGACCGAGCCACCGTTCGAGCTTCAATCCGATAGCACGCTACTGGTGCCGACGGGGCCGGGCCTCGGCGTCGAGGTGCATGAGTCCCGCGTGCAGGAAGCGGCCGACTTGTGGGAACGGGAGTATCCTTACAAGAGATAGTGCTGAGTGCTGAGTGCTATGTGAGAGATGAACGGCATTTATTCAGCACTGAGCACTGGAATCGGGGGCGCATATGGCATTTGACGACAGCAGGGTCGCGTTTATCGGCAGCGGCGTGATGGCCGAGGCGATGATTCGCGGGCTGATTGACAAGAGGCTGCTGACGGGCGACCAGATTGTTGCGTCTGACCCGAGGCGGGAGCGGGGCCTGGAACTGGTGGCGCGCTACAACGTGAACTACACGCACGACAATGCGGAAGCTGCCAAAGATGCCGATGTGCTGGTGCTTTCCACCAAGCCGCAGGTGATGGGGCAGGTGGCGAAATCGCTGGGGCAGGCGGCCGGAAACGCTACGCTCGTCCTGAGCATCCTGGCCGGCGTGCGGATCAAGACGATTGCCGACGGGCTGGGTAACAGCGCCGTGGTGCGGGCCATGCCGAATACGCCTGCGCAAATCGGGCAGGGCATCACAGTTTGGACGGCGACCGAAGGCGTGCCGGAACGCGGCCGCGCACAGGCTCGGGCGCTGCTCAGCGCGCTGGGCGAGGAAATCTTCCTTGAAGACGAGAAGTATCTCGATATGGCGACCGCTCTCAGCGGCAGCGGCCCGGCTTACGTGTTTCTGTTCATGGAAGCGCTGATTGACGTGGGCGTGCACATGGGCTTTTCGCGGCGCGATGCCGAACGGCTGGTGGCGCAGACGGTACGTGGTTCGGTGGAGTATGCCATGCAGTCGAATATGCACCCGGCTACGCTCCGTAATCAGGTCACCAGCCCGGGCGGCACCTCGGCTGCGGCGTTGTACGAATTGGAGAAGGGCCGCTTGCGCACGGTGCTGGCCGATGGCGTTTGGGCCGCCTACCGCCGGTCGGTCGAACTGGGTGACGCGCAGGAGAAGAAAGAGTAGCAGGCCTGCAAATGGTGAATGAAGCGGCGCGAAGCAACCCTCACGCCGGGCAACAGATAGTCATCATCGGCTCGGGTTTCGCTGGTCTGGCGGTGGCAAAAGGATTAGCCGGCGCGCAGTGCCAGGTGACAGTTGTTGACAAGCGTAACTTTCATCTGTTCCAGCCGCTGCTGTACCAGGTGGCAACCGGCGCGCTCTCGCCCGCCAATATCGCCACGCCGATCCGCGCCGCGCTGAAAAAGGCACGCAACGTGACGGTGCTTCTGGGCGAAGTGGTGGACGTGGATACGGTGAGCCGGCAGGTAGAACTGGCCTCGGGCGAAGCCGTTCCCTACGACATACTGGTACTCGCGCCCGGCGTGCAAACGCAGTACTTCCGCCACCCGGAATGGGAACAATTCGCCCCCGGCCTGAAGAGCATCGAAGATGCGCTGACGGTTCGCCGTCACATACTGTCGGCATTCGAGCATGCGGAAGTTGCAGCGTCGCCGGCCGAACGCGAGCGCGACCTGACCTTCGTCGTGGTGGGCGGCGGCCCAACCGGGGTGGAAATGGCGGGCGCGATTGCTGAAATCGCCCGCTACACTCTGCGCGGCGAGTTTCGGCGCAGCAACCCGGCCGCCGCGAAGATTCTGCTGGTGGAAGGCGGCCCGGATATCCTGCCGGTGTATACGCCCAAACTGCGCGAACGGGCGGCCCGCGACCTGGCGGATATGGGCGTGACGGTTCGCACCGGAACGATGGTGGTCAGTATCGAGCCGGACGGCGTGCAACTGGCGCATGGTGGCCAAACCGAATTCGTGCCGGCTTCGGCGGTGGTGTGGGCGGCCGGCATCAAAGCCGCGCCGTGGACGACGGCGCTGGCTGGCGAGAGGGGGATTGAAACCGACCGATTGGGACGCTTTACCGTGCTGCCGGATCTGACCCTGCCGGGCCACCCGGAGATTTTTGTGGCGGGCGACCTGGCTCACTGCAAAGGCGAAACGGGTGAGCCGCTGCCGGCGCTCGGTTCGGTTGCTGTGCAGCAGGGCAAATACCTGGCGAAAGTCATTCGCGCCCGAATCGCGGGGCGCACCCCGCCGCCTGCGTTCCACTACGTAGACCGGGGGATCATGGCGACTATTGGCCGCGCGGCAGCGATTGCTGACCTCCGTTTCATCCGGCTGACCGGCTTCATCGGCTGGCTGTCGTGGTTGTTCGTCCACCTCATGCTGCTGGTCGAGTTTCGCAGCCGCGTGGTCATTTTCTTCAACTGGGCATGGTGCTATGTCACGCGTAACCGCTATTCGCGTTTGATCACCGGCGGCGAGCATTTCACGCCGTCGCGTGGCGATTCATGAATGCGAAAATTGCCGTTGACCGAACTGGTCAGATTCGCTTGTGAAAAAGTGGACACAGGGCGAACCTTCGTTTAGAATTATCGGCGCGGCGGGCCGGACCGTCCGCCGTTGCGTTGTGCGTTGTTATCACCTTTCGTGAACAGAGCGTCGTGAAGACGCATATTAAGCGTTCAACCCTTGGCCGCGCGGGAAAACCCTCAGGAGAACCACATGGCGGACGTCTCCAGCAGCACCTACAAGTCGTTTCTGGATCAAATCAAAGACTTCAAGCCGTCGGTCGAGGCAGTCGAAGTCGGGTACGTAAAAGAAGTCGGCGACGGCATCGCGCGCGTAGCGGGCCTCAACAACATCCGCTTCAGCGAGCTGGTGCGCTTCGCGAACGGCGTAAGCGGCATCGCCTTCAATCTGGAGAAGAACAACGTCGGCGTCATCATCTTCGGCGAATACGACACCATCAACGAAGGCGACGAAGTACGCCCGACGGGCCGTATTGCTTCCGTGCCGGTGGGTATGGGGCTGGTTGGCCGCGTCGTCAACGCGCTCGGCGAGCCGGTGGACGGCCGGGGCCCGATTGAGGCGGCTGACTACTACAACATCGAGAAGATCGCGCCGGGCGTGATGGAGCGCAAGAACGTTAACCGTCCGGTACAAACGGGTATCGCCGCGATTGACGCGATGACGCCGATTGGCCGTGGCCAGCGCGAACTGATCATCGGCGACCGCCAGACGGGCAAGACGGCGATTGCGATTGACACGATTCTGAACCAGAAGGGCAAGGATCTGTACTGCATCTACGTCGCCATCGGCAAGCGGCGCGGCGAGATCGCCCGTTTGGTGAACCAGCTCAGCGAAGCCGGTGCGCTCGATTACACGATTGTCGTCACCGCGACGGCTTCGGAAGCGGCCGCTTTGCAGTACATCTCGCCGTACTCGGGCACGGCGATGGGTGAGTGGTTCATGGATCAGGGCAAGGATGCCCTGATCGTCTACGACGACCTGTCGAAGCACGCCTGGGCCTACCGCCAGGTGTCGCTGCTGCTGCGCCGCCCGCCGGGACGCGAAGCCTATCCGGGCGACGTGTTCTACCTGCACAGCCGCCTGCTCGAGCGCTCGGCTCAGTTGAGCGATAAGCGCGGTGGCGGCAGTCTCACCTCACTGCCGATGATCGAGACGCTGCTCGGCGACGTGTCGGCCTATATTCCCACCAACGTCATCTCGATCACGGACGGCCAGATTTTCCTTGAAGGCGAACTGTTCAACGCGGGCCAGCGCCCGGCCATCAACGTGGGTATCAGTGTCAGCCGCGTGGGTGGCGACGCGCAGACGAAGGCGATGAAGAAAGTCGCCGGCGGTTTGCGCCTCGACCTCGCGCAGTTCCGCTCGCTGGCCGCCTTCGCGCAGTTCGGCTCGGACCTCGACAAGGCGACTCAGAAGCAGTTGGATCGCGGTCTGCGCCTGACCGAGCTGCTGAAACAGCCGCAGTATCAACCGCTCGAACTGACCGACCAGGTGGCCGTGCTGTACGCGGGTACGCGTGGCCTCCTTGACGCTATCCCTGTCAATCGCGTGAAGGAGTGGCAGGCAGCTTTCCTGCGAGCCTTCCATACGCGCTATGTGGCGGTGGCGGACGATATCACGAGCAAGAAGGACATCTCAGCCGAGACCGAAGCGGCTCTCAAGCAGGCCATCGAAGAGTTCAATGCGGGCTGGAGCTAACCAACGAAGACCCGGGACAAACGGTCTCGCAAGGAGGAGCGAATGCCCACTGCTCGTGACGTAAAGAAACGCATCCGCAGCGTCAAGAATATCGGTCAGATCACCCGCGCGCTCGAAGCGGTGTCGGCCTCACGCGTGCGCAAGGCGCAGCAGCGCGTGCTGGCCAGCCGTGCCTATGCCGAAAAATCGTGGGAAATCCTTCTGAACGTCAACAGCTCGGCGACGAAAGGCGTGCCCCTGCACCCGCTGCTGACGCCGCGTTCCGAAGTGAAGAAGGTGATGGTCATCCTGATCACATCGGATCGCGGGCTGGCTGGCGCGTTCAACACCAATATCGTGCGCGCCGCCCGCCGCTTCAGCGACCGGCTGGGGGCTCCGGTTCAGTTTGTGACGCTCGGCCGCAAGGGCCGCGACTCGCTGGTGCGCGTGCGTGCCGACGTGGTGGCGGAGTACAGCAACCCGGCCGAGCCGACGATTCGCACGATTGCGCCAATTGCGATGGATGCGACCAGCGCCTTTCTGTCGGGCGAAGTGGATGAAGTTTTCGTCGCCTATACCGACTTCGTGAACACACTGACGCAGCGCCCGCGTGTGCTGCGCCTGCTTCCCCTGATGCCGTACGAAACACACGACCAGGTGGCCGCCGAGTACATCAAGGAAGCCCCGAAAGTCACGGCTGGCAGCCTCAGCTATGAGTACGAGCCGACGGCCGAGGGCATTCTGGCGGAAATTGTGCCGCGCTTCACCCAGCTTCAGTTGTATCAGGCGGTGCTGGAAAGCCAGGCCAGCGAACACTCGGCCCGCATGGTCGCCATGCGCAACGCCAGCGACAACGCGGCGAGCCTCGCTGAAGACCTGACGCTGGTCTACAACAAGGCCCGCCAGGCGGGTATCACGGCCGAGATCCTCGATATCGTTGGCGGCGCGGAAGCGCTGCGCTCGACGGTAGAGGTATGGGAAGAGCAGGCGCTGCAAGCGTATCAGCACGACCTGCTGGAGGATTTTGCTGCTGCGCATGGCGGCAAGCAGGCCAGCGATGATCTGACGAAGCTGGAAGGCATCGGCCCGAAGATTTCGCAGGCACTGAAGGCGGCGGGTTACAACACCTTCGGGAAAGTCGCCGGGGCTACCGAGATGGAATTGAAGGTGACGCTCGAACGGGCCGGGATCAAGCTGGCCCCCGCCGCGGCCACCTGGCCGCATCAGGCTGCATTGGCCGACCGTGGTGAATGGGACGAACTCAAGAAGCTGCAGGATTCCCTCGTCAGCGGACGCGAATCCTAGCATACAGACCTCAGGAGATGATGACGAATGGCTGAAAGTGTGGGGCGTATCTCTCAGGTGCTGGGCGCGGTCGTGGACGTGGACTTCACCGGCGCGGTGCTGCCAGAAATCTACGACGCGATTCGCGTTCCGCGTGATGGTCAGGACGACCTGATCCTCGAAGTGCAGAACCAGATGGGCAATAACATCGTCCGTACCGTCGCGATGGACTCGACCGACGGCCTGCAGCGCGGCGTGCCTGCCCATGGGCAGGGCCAGCCGATTGCCGTGCCGGTAGGCGACGCGACGCTGGGCCGCATCTTCAACGTGCTCGGCCTGCCGGTGGACTTCGCCGATCCGATTCCCGCCGATGTGCCGCGCCGCTCGATTCACCAGGACGCGCCGGATTTCGAGGAACAGTCCACCCGCATCGAAGTGTTCGAGACGGGCATGAAGGTTATTGACCTGATCGCGCCGATGACCAAGGGCGGCAAGACCGGCATCTTCGGTGGCGCGGGCGTGGGCAAGACTGTGACCATCATGGAACTGATTAACTCCATCGCCACCGAGCACGCGGGCCTGTCGGTTTTCGCTGGCGTGGGCGAGCGCACCCGTGAGGGCACACAGCTTTACGGTGAAATGAAGGAAGGCGGCGTGCTCGACAAGCTGGCGATGGTGTTCGGCCAGATGAACGAGCCGCCGGGCGTGCGCCTGCGCGTGGCGCTCAGCGGGCTGACGATGGCCGAGCACTTCCGCGACCAGGGCAAGGACGTGCTGCTGTTCATTGACAACATCTTCCGCTATTCGCTGGCCGGCGCTGAAGTATCGGCGCTGCTCGGCCGTATGCCATCGGCGGTGGGTTATCAGCCAACGCTGGCCGACGAGATGGGCCAGCTTCAGGAGCGTATCACCAGCACGCGCACCGGCTCGATCACGTCGGTGCAGGCCGTGTATGTGCCCGCCGACGACTATTCCGACCCCGCGCCGGTGGCGGTGTTCACGCACCTCGACGGAACGATTGCGCTGGAGCGCTCGATTGCGGCGCGCGGTCTGTTCCCGGCGGTAGACCCGCTGGGTTCCACCAGCAAGATTCTCGACCCGCTGGTGGTGAGTGAAGAGCACTACCGCACCGCGCGCGAAGTGCAGCAGGTGCTGCAGCGCTATAAGGAACTGCAGGACATCATCGCCATTCTCGGCATTGACGAACTCGGCGACGACGACAAGCTGCTGGTGGCCCGTGCCCGCAAGATCGAACTCTTCCTCAGCCAGCCGATGAAGGTGGCCGAGCAGTTCACGGGCCGTGCTGGCAGGTACGTTAAGGTGAAGGACACCATTCGGGGCTTCCGCATGATCCTTGACGGGCAGGTGGACCATATCCCGGAGCAATTGTTCTACATGGCCGGGCCGATGGAAGACGTGCAGCAGCGCTACGACGACTCGCTCAAAGAGCAGTAGAAAGGATCGGCGATGCCGATTGCAGTCGAAGTCGTCACCCAGGAAAAGCTGGTCTTCAGCGAGCCGGAAGCCGACATGGTTATCATTCCCGGTGTGGAAGGTGAAATGGGCGTGCTGCCCCACCATGCGCCGGTGCTGACCACGCTCGGCTATGGTGAATTGACGGTGCGCAAGGGCCGCGCGGAAGAACACTTCGTCATCTACGGCGGGGTGGTGGATGTGCGACCGGACAAGGTGGTGGTGCTGGCAGACCTGGCCGAAGACGCCTACGGGCTGAACGAAGCGGCTATTGAGGCCGCTCGCGAGAGCGCCCGCAAACTGCTGGCCGAGGGCCTGCCGCCGGAAGCCAACCGCGAGGCCGCGCTGACGCTGCGCCGCGCCGAAGTGGCGCTGCGGGTACAGCGCAGAATCCGTTCGCACGGAGCGTCACCATTACGCATCATCGAGAACGGCGATCAGGCCGAGGACTAACGGCGGCGGATAAGTAGGTACAGAGTGCAGAGGCGGCCTTTCCGATGGGGAAGGCCGCTTTTGATTCCGGTATCCCGTCTGTGCCCTTCGCTTCCAACGCCTGACCCGCCGCGTGGTATAATCCAACCCGTTTCGTTTTCACGCGGTGAAGTGAGCGCGCATGGGACTGTTTGACAAGCGGCTGGGCGTTGACCTCGGCACGATCAATACGCTCATCTATGAGAACGGCCAGATCGTGCTGCAGGAGCCGACGATGGTGGCGCTCACTGCCGAGGATGAGCGGATCGTCGAAATCGGCCAGCCCGCCCGCGAGATGCTCGGCAAAGTGGATGACGAGGACATTCAGATCATCCGCCCGCTGCAGAACGGCGTGATCGCCGACTACGAAGTAACCGAAGCGATGCTTCGCCACTTCTTCGCCAAAATCGCCGGGCGCGTGCGCTTCTTCAAACCGACCGTCATGATCTCGGTTCCTTATGGCGTCACCAGCGTCGAGAAGCGCGCCGTGCTGGAAGCGGCGGTTTCGGCGGGCGCACGCGAGGCGTTTCTGATCTGGGAGCCGCTGGCGGCGGCAATTGGCGCGGGGTTGCCGGTCGGAACACCAGCGGGCGATATGGTCGTCAACGTGGGTGGTGGCATCACCGAGGCGGCCGTGCTGACCATGAATAATATCGTGCGCGCCGAGAGTGGACGGCTGGGTGGCCTGCGAATGGACGATGCGATTGCCGCCTACATCCGCCGAAAGTACAACCTCGGCATTGGCCAGCCAACCGCCGAATCGGTCAAAATCCAAATCGGCGCGGCGCTGA
>JAEURB010000113.1 GCA_016788435.1 Anaerolineae bacterium
TCGACCATATCGGCGAGGTCGAGGCGCAGCGTTTCGGCGGAGACGCCCTGGCACAGACCCCGGTATTCGCGGTTGGTGATGGAGCCATGCTCACGCACATACTGCAGGGCGCGCGTTTGCCGGTGATTGGTGTTGCGCACCCACTCGGGCTGAGTTTGGCGTTCGCGGGCGTTATAGAGCGTAACGGCGAAGCTGTACGGCCGGGCGTCGAAGCTGGGCGGCAGATGCCCACCCTGCTCCATGACTTCCATCATGCGGTCAATGCCGAGGCCGAGTTCCTCGATATAGCCCCACTGGAACAGGCCGTTGACGATGCGCGGATTGCGGCTGAAGTGCTCATCCACGATGTTTTCGACGGTGATGAAGCCGGGCAGGCCGCCGGGGGAAATAACCTCCAGCCGGTCGGAGTACATCCGCACTTCGATGCGCCGCCCGCGCAGGCGGTAATCGCGGTGGCAGATGGCATTGACGAGGGCTTCGCGGACGGCAAACTGCGGGTACTCGGTTTGATCCTCGCGCTCGAGACCTTTGACGACCGCGCCGACAGCCATCTCGCCCCAGACGAGGTTCCACGTGGCCTCGATCAGGCGCGGCAGCGGGCCGGTGAGTTCCTCGCGGCGCGTGTAACCGGCCAAGCCGTTTTCGCCGCGCGGAGTCTTGCCGACGAACTTGGCGAAGACGACACCGCATTGGGGCAGCCACTGCTGGGGGTACTCGGTGAAGAGCAGCACCCCACTCACGGTCGGGCGGCCCGCCGTATCCAACGCGCCAATCTCACGCAGCAAGTCGTCCACCGGGCCGGTGTGCGGCCGCTTGGTGCGCTCGGCGCGCTTGGCCACGTATTCGTCCAGCATCTTCTTGCTGAAGTCGTCACGGGTTACGCCTGGCACCGCCTCTGACTCGTAGTCGCCGGTACTCTTGGCGCTGGCCAGCTTGAGGATTTCCTGGCCGCCGAGCGGGCGGTTGGCCTTGTCGGTACGAATGAGGACACGCCCGTCAATCATCGAATGCAGCTCGATGCTGCGCGGCACGCGCAAGGCGAAGACGGTCGCCTCTTCCATCTCGACCGGCTCCCAGTTCCCGGTCACGACGGCCGGGCTGGTGAGCGAATCAGCTTCCCTGAGAGCCTTCGACAGCACCTCGACATCATGCTTGCCGTTCGGCTCGCCGTTTTCCTTGAGGCCCACCACCAACGTACCGCCCTCGGTATTGGCAAATGCCACCAGCGTTTCGGCAAGCGGCGTCGCCTCGGCGGCGTCGAGGATAGCGAGACGAGGCCCAGGGCCATTTTTCAGGAAATCCGGACTAAGCATTGAACCATTTTTTCAGGGACAGGCGGGCCAGTTTGGTGATCGTATTGTAACATGATTCCGGGGGTCACCAATGCATGCGGCCAGCGCGGGAGTGGTGAAGAGAGCGGAGATGACCGGCCAAACCTGACCTTCTGGCCCCACTCGATTCTGGAGATGAAGGATGCGGCGCTATTAGCAAGCCTGTGAAAGAGCGGACAACAGGACAGAATCAAAATAGCGGACTCGGACTGAGGGGAGAAGTTGAAGGACAACAGGACAGAATAGTGGACAAGAAGCGCACAATGGGCTGGTATTGCGGGCGGCCCGGCCGTACGGCAGCCTTCATCCTAGACCAGGCGCGCCCGCTTGGGGCGAAAGTATGGTGGACAGGATGTACGCAAAGCGGGCAGATGTGAGACGGTAGCCCGACCGCGAAAACTTACCCCTGCCAGGTGGGGACAGGGGTAAGGGGTTGGCGAGGTAGCGAGGCTGGATGTGATCTAACCGGCGTCCCCCGATTGGCCGCGCCGGGTTAGGGCCACCAGCGCCACCAGGCCGAGGATGACCAGCGGCGGCACACACAAGGCGGTGAACAGCCGCGCCGTTTGCGAAGCGCCGAGCGCGCCAAGCAGCCACCATAATCCCAGAAACAGCAGCACAGCCACAACGGCCAGCGCACCGCCGATGAGCATCGTTCGGGACAGGTTCATTCAGCGCCCCTCCTGCGGTGACCAAGCAATGCCAAGCCCGGCGGCCCCGCGAAGAAACAGCAGTACCATGACGTTCAAATACCCAGCCGCCGGGCCACCTTGAGCGCCGCCGTAATCGTTTTGCCATCCTGTATTTCGCCGCGCTCGATCATCGCCACCAGCTCGCGCAGTGGCATACGGGCGGGCTCGATGAACTCGTCTGCGTCCATCGCCAGCCGCGATTCGATGAGGCCAGTGGCCAGGAACAAATGGATGAACTCGGTGGTATAGCCGGGGGCGACAAAGATTCCGCCGAGGCTTTCCAGCGCGCCGGGCCGATAGCCGGTTTCTTCCTGCAGTTCGCGCTCGGCGCACAGCAGCGGATCTTCGCCCGGATTGAGCGTACCGGCCGGAATCTCCAGCATGACCTGACCGGCGGCGATGCGGAACTGACGCACCATCAGCACGTCCTCGCCGATCAGTGCGACAACGGCCACCGCGCCGGGGTGACGCACCAGTTCGCGTTTGGCGGCGCTGCCGTTGGGCAGCGTGACGTCAAGCAAAGCCAAGTGGATGACGCGCCCATCGTAGACGCGCTCTTCGTGCGTGATGATTTCCCGCATAGTCAGCTTTCCCCGCGTCAGGCGACCGGAATGATCAGTTCCTGGTTGATGAAGATCAGGTTCGGATTGCTCAATGCATTGCGCGAGGCGATGCTGGCGACCGGAACGCCGTACTGGAGCGAAATCGTCATCAGGGTTTCATTCTGGCGCACGACGTGCATCTGTTCGCCCGGCTGCAGGCCGCTGGAGGGAGGCGGCACGGTGCCGCCACCGCCACCACCGGAACCGCAGCCTGGTATGGTGAGCACCTGGCCGACGACAATGAGCTGCGGGTTGACGATTCCGTTGGCGGCCGCGATGGCATCCACCGTCGTGTTGTAGCGCAGAGAGATGCGGAAAAGATTCTCGCCGGCCTGAACGGTATGCGTACAGGTTCCAGTTGGCGGCGGGGTGGCCCCGGGCGTAAAGAACGGCGGCTGCGTGACAAAAGGCGTCAGCGACGGGAAGAGCGCGGCCATCGTTTGCGTCATCGGCGCGGCGGCGGTGGCGGTCGCGTTGGTGATGTAGGCCGTCGCCGTCACGAACAGCGGGTCGAGCGTGGGCTGCCCGAACGGGTCGGTGGTGGGAAGGATCATCCCGCGTGACATGGCGGTGGCAGTTTGCAGCATCGGGTCGGCGGGCGTCACTTCGAGAGGCTGCGAAACGCCGATGCCGAGGGCCATGGCAGTTGCAGTAGCCGAGAACGGATCTTCGGCCACCTGCTGCGACTGGGCAGCGGCGATCTGCGTTTGCGCCAGCGCCAGCGGGTCGGGGGTGCTGGTGATGGCGATAAGCTGAATGGGCGTCGCAGACGGCGGCCCGCTGGGTGTTTCGGACGGAACCGGCGTAAAGGTGGCGATCATAGAAACGCTGGTCGCTTCCAACGTATCGCCAGCCGGTTGATAGCAACCCGCCATCGCCAGCATCGAGAGCAGCAGACCACCCCATACCAGCTTCTGCCAATGACGCTGCAAGGTCTTCGAGCAAGTCATGCCGCACTCCTGGGCTGCGCCGGGCACCGGCCCAAACCGCCAATCGGCCATTTTCTCACTCAATTATAGCGGAAAAACTACCTTCTCTCGCAACCCGCCGTGCAATCGCCACAAATCTGCGTGGTATTCCGCTCACGAAAGCCGGCCGGCGGCGTCTGAATCGGGGCGCAGCGGCAGGGAAACCGTCACCGTCGTGCCTACTCCGGGCGCACTGGCGAAGCTGATGCTGCCGTTGTGCAGCTCGGTCAGGCGCTTGGTGATGATCAACCCCAGACCGGCACCCTGCTGCTCGTATATGCGGCGGTCGAATTGCATATACGCGCCCAGGCTCTCCCACTGACCGGGCGTCATGCCCCGGCCGCGGTCGGCGATCTGGATAAGATAGTGGTCGCGCTCTGGCCACGCCTGCACGAGAATTGCCGTACCGGGATCCGAGAATTTGCAAGCGTTCTCCATCAGCTCTTCGAGTATTTTGCGCAAATATTCCTCGCTGATGCCGATAGCTGTGGCGTCCTGCACATCCAGGACGAGGTCCACGTCACGGCCAATCGTGCGCGCCTTGTGTTCGGCGTAGTTGACGATGGCCGACTGGGGATAGGCCAGATAGCCAGCGCGCAGGGCTTCCATCTGGCGGGCGTCCGTTTTCACCAGTTCGGTTTGGGCGTAGACGAGGAAGTTCTCGATCAGGCGGAACAGGCGCATGGCCGATGAGTTGATGTGGCGCGCCATTTCGGAGATGCGCGCGGCGTTCATGACCTCGGCATCGCTGATCAGCAGGTCGGAAAAGCCGAGGATGACGTTGAGCGGGGTACGAAGTTCGTGCGGCAGCGCGAGGATGATGTTGCCGCGCAGGTCGTCCATCCGCCGCTCGGCGATTTGCTCGATCAGCTCGTGCTTTTCAAGCCGGGCGTGAACGGTATTCAGAAGCTCTGATGCGGTAAAGGGCTTGGTCAGATAGTCGTCGGCACCCAGCCCCATGCCCTGGCGGATATCCACACGGTCGGTGCGGGCGGTGAGGAAGATGAACGGGATCGCGGCGGTAGCCGGGTCGCGGCGCAGTTCTTCCAGCACGCCGAAACCATCCAGCCCAGGCATCATGATGTCACAAACAACCAGATCGGGCATTTCCTGGCGCGCACGCTCCACGCCCATCAGCCCATTCTCGGCGCCGATGGCGTTAAATCCCTCGAAGCCCAGCATTTCGAGGATGTCTTTGCGCAGCGATTGCGCGTCTTCGACAACCAGAATCTTCTTCATACCTCAACCTCGGCCTGCTCTGGTTCGTAAGGGAATGTAATGGTGAAGCGCGTCCCCTTTCTGACCGCGCTTTCGACGGCAATCTCGCCGCCATGCAAATCAACGACCTGCTTGACAATCGCCAGGCCAAGGCCGGTACCACTGATATTGGCCACGTTACCGCCACGGTGGAATGGCTCGAACAGCTGCTCCTGATCGGCTTCGGGAATGCCGATGCCCGAGTCCTCGACCGTGATGTGCAGCGCCGCGGCGCCATGCACCAGCCCGGCCCCAATCCGGGTTCCGCGTTCGGAGTACTTGAGCGCGTTCGAAATCAGGTTCATCAGCGCGCGGCGCAGCAGTTTGCGGTCGCCCACAAACTCGAACACCCCCGGCTCTCGCGTGATGTCGAAGCGATGGTCCATCCCCAGGCCGGTTCGCATATCCTCGACAACATCATCGAACAGCGCGCCGACATCAAACGAACTGGCGTGGAGCGAGTCCGTACCCAGTTCCTGCGCCTTGCTGATACTGAGCAGGTCATCGAGCATGGCCGTGAGATGCGTGATCTCGGTTTGAATACGCTCGATGCGTTCGACACGCTGCTCCTCGGTCATCCGGTCGCTGTAGCTCTTGAGCAGGTCGCTGGACGTGGCGATCATCGCCAGCGGCGTACGGAACTCATGGGAGGCCCGCGAGATGAAGCGCGACTTGAACTCGGAGACTTCGCGTTCCTTCACCAGCGCGTCGCGCAGTTCGCGTTCCATCTGCTTGCGCTGCGTGATGTCACGCATGCTGCACACGATGCTGGTTACCTGCCCGCCTGGCTGGTTGAAGATGGGAGACATCATCACGTCGGCCTCGAAGGGCGTGCCGTCGTGGCGAATGGCGGTCACTTCGACGCGCTGGGGCCAGTGATTGACGACGACCTCTTCCAGTGCGATTTGCAGAGCCTGTGCATGTTCGGCGGCGGCGATGGCTTCGAACGAGTGGTTGTACACCTCATCGGGTATGAAACCGAACATGTCGTTGAAAGCTCGATTGGTTTGCTGCACGCGGGCATCGGCGCGCATAAGCAGAATGGCGTCGCTGCTGTGGTTGAGAATGGCCTCGGCGCGCTCTTTGACGCGGTTCAATTCCATCGTGCGCTCACGCACGCGCCGCTGAATATCGCTGTAAATGCGCATGTTCTCGATGGCGGCGGCGGCGCGCTCGGCAAAGGCGATCAGCACATGCCGGTCCTGCTCGTCAAAGGCATCGGTGTCGGCGCTTTGCATATCGAGCGCGCCGTAGACGCCCTTCGACGTGCGCAGCGGGATGACCAGCTCAGACCGGGTAAGCGGGGAGGACGCCACATAGCCCGGGTGGAGCGCCACATCCGGCACGTAAATGACCTGGCCGGTTCGCACGGACTCGGGGATCAGCCCCTGGCCATCGAGGAAGAGCTGGGGGCTGTTCGTTCGGGCGTATTCCCCGGCCTGCGCCAGCCAGATCAATTCGCTGCTGGCCTCGCTGACGACGATGACGCCGCAGTTCACCTGCCCGAACTCTCCGACCACGGTTTCGGCGATACGGCGGGCGATCTCGGTCATATTGTCGGACGTGAACATGTTGGAGGCGAACAGGAACGAAGTCGCGCGGTGCAGCGTGCGCATTTCATGCGCGTCACGGTAGGCCGCGTCAAACATCTGCGCGTTTTCAATGGCCACCGCCGCCTGATCGGTGAAGGCACTCAGGCGGTCAATATCACGCTCGCTGAAGGTATCCGTTCGATCCGAGTCGAGATTGATGAAGCCAACAACGCGGTTGTAGACGATAATCGGCGCACCCATGTAGGAGCGCACCCAGGTAATCCCCGCCCAGCGCCAGTTGGGGTCGCGGTTGGTATCGGGCACGACCAGCGGCTGCTTGGTTGCGGTCATCTGCGCGAATAACGGCACATCGTCCATGCGCAGACACACTGACTCCAACTGCTTTTGTTCCTCAGGGGTGTAGCCGCGTGAGAACACGGTCTGCGCCCGGTCTGCCTCCAGCAGCATGATGTTGGCGGCACGATGCGGCACGACGGTACCGACGTTGGCGAGGATCAGGTTCATCACCGCATCTGAATCGAGCGTACGCGCCAGCGCCGTCCCGGTCACGCGCAGCGCATCGGCCAGCCGGCGGTGTTCCTGCTCGGCCTCCTCCATGCGTTTGCGCTGCGTGACGTCATTGAAGACGAGGACGACGCCCTGCTGCACGCCATTGGTCATCACGGGCAGGCTGGTGACATCGAGGCAGACATCGCGGCCCGTGCGCGAGGTGTAGCACATTTCGCGGGGGCCACGTACTGAATCGGCGCCGAAGAACACGCGCATCGATTCGCCAAACACCGGGCAGGTGAACACCGGCTGACCGTAGCTGGCGGCCATTTCGACAGCACTCAGGCCGATCAGCTCGCGCAGCGCCTTATTGGTCAGCAGCAAGAGGCCCTTGGGGTCGCAGTAGGCGATGCCAACCGGGGCGGCGCTGAAGGCCTGATGGAGATAGTCAATCGATTCGCGCAGTTCGGCCTTGGCCTGGCGGCTGCGAAGGTGTTCCTGATGGACGTGGTAGGCCCGGCGCACGCGGAAGGCCAGCTCGGCGTCGGTGGTGTGCGGCCAGACAATCTCTTCCGGCCAGTCGGCAACGTCAGAAGTCAGGGCATCCTGGGCCAGCCCGACCAACGCGGGAACCCGGGCCAGCGACCGGCAAGCCACAGCCGATTCTGTACCAAGCGGCGTCATCGGCAGCAGCACTACGTCGGCCGAAACTCCGGCGGCGAAATTGGCCAGCCCGACCGGGCCAGCGGCCATGTCTGCCTGGCGCACTAGGAACCCGGCGCGCTCCAGCGCATCAAACGCCCGGTATCCATCCTCGCCGGTCATCTCGATGAGGACGATCAACCCCTGCGGAACAGCCAACATTGCACTCCGTCTGCCATCGCCTTGCTCCCCCATTTGCCATTATAGGAGTAACCGGCGCGCGCGCGGATTGAGCTTTACGAACCTGCCAGATTCAGGCTTACTGAATAAATGATGTGAACAGAATCAGGACGAGGATACCGGCCGCGATCCGGTAGAGGCCGAAGGGTACATAGCTGTGGCCAGACACGTAGCGCAGCAGCCAGCGCACCGTCACCAGCGCCGCGAAGAAGGCCGCCACCGCCCCAATCAGGAAGTATGGCAGATAGGCGGGGTCAATCTCATCGAGGCTGAGGACGAAATCGGCCAGCGTGGCCAGACCGAGCGTAGGAATGGCGAGAAAGAAGGAGAAGCGCGTCGCGGCTTGCCGGTCCAGCCCGGCCACCATGCCGCCGATGATGGACATCGCCGAACGCGACATCCCCGGCAGATAGGCGAAGCACTGGGCCACGCCGATCAGCAGGGCCTGCTTGACGGAGATTTGGCCCGTATCGGTGGTGTGTTCGCGCTTGGTGAGCGCCGGAATCCGCTCGACGGCTATCAGCAGCAGGCCGCCGATGACGAGCATGACCGCCACCACGGTTGGGTTGAAGAGATGCTCCTTGATGAAGCCGCGCGCC
>JAEURB010000183.1 GCA_016788435.1 Anaerolineae bacterium
CACCTTCGCCTGGATCGACAGCTTTCGCAGCGTCCTCATCCGCTTTGACCGTCAAGCCGCCCATTTCCTCGGCAAGCATTTCGTGATCTACACCCTCATCAATCTTCGCTCACTTCTCGCGCCATAAGTTTCAATGGGTTCCTCTTTATGTTTCCGAGGCCAGCGGCTTCCAGACGTTCGAAGTAGAGCTCAAACTCACGAACATCGTGGTCCGGTGCTGTGCCGCTTGGGCCGTAAGGAATCGCGAAGAACTGGTTGGTTTCACCCACTGCGTGGACCAATCGGCTTTCGCTCCATTGCCCCTGCGACCATCGCATCAGAAAGTCGCTACCTCGAAGCCGCCGAGGGTTGAGCAGAAAATTCGACCAAGCTAAGGACTCTGCAAACGTGAGCGGGAATTCGATGTTCTCAACACTTACGGCCAGTTCATTCTCGAAGGGACTCATGAGTCAATAACTCTCTGATGTGAACACATGTTCAACTTACAGACGGTACCATAAGTTGACCCGTGTTACGAGAATACACTCCCGGCTCCACCTCCCCACCCCCTTACCTGCTACAATCTCCCTCATCCCGTCCATCCCCCTCACTCCCGGAGGTTGCCCGATGTCCGCTCGTCCGTGGTGGCAAACCGGCGTCTTCTATCAGGTCTACCCGCGCAGCCTGCAGGACTCGAACGGCGACGGCGTTGGCGACCTGCCCGGCATCACCTCGCGCCTCGATTATCTGGCCGGCCTCGGCGTCGAAACGCTCTGGCTGTCCCCCATCTTCCGCTCGCCAATGGCCGACTTTGGCTACGACGTATCCGACTACGAGGACATTGACCCACTGTTTGGCACGCTGGCCGATTTCGACGCCCTGCTGGCCGAAGCGCACCGGCGCGGCCTGCGCGTCATCCTCGACTTCGTGCCCAACCACACCTCCACCGCCCACCGCTGGTTTCAGGAGGCGCGCCAGTCCCGCGATAACCCGAAGCGTGATTGGTACATCTGGGCCGACCCGAAGCCGGATGGCAGCCCGCCCAACAACTGGCTCTCCTATTTCGGCGGCCCGGCCTGGACGTTCGACGCCGCCACCGGCCAGTTCTACCTGAACAACTTCGACCCCTCGCAGGCCGACCTCAACTGGCGCAATCCCGCCGTCAAGCAGGCCATGTTCGACGCGCTGCGCTTCTGGCTGAGGCGCGGTGTGGATGGCTTCCGTGTGGACGTGATCGCCGCTATGCTCAAAGATCCCGCCCTGCGCGATAACCCGCTCGACCCAAACTGGAAGCCCGGCGACAACCCGATCTGGCGCGTGCGGCGCGTCTACTCCGAGCAGGCCCCCGGCATCCATGAGCTAATCGCCGAGATGCGCGCCGTGATTGACGAGTTCCCCGATCGCATGATGGTGGGCGAAATCCCCTACACCACCGACCCGGCGCTCCAGGTGTCGTTCTTCGGCACGCAGGACAAGCCCGAAGCCCATCAGCCGTTCAACTTCGCCTTTATCATGCTGCCGTGGACTGCCCCTGTCGTTCGTGACTTCATCGCCCGCTACAATGCAGCGGTTCCGGCGTGGGGCTGGCCCACCTACGTCCTCGGCAATCACGATCAGGACAGGCTGGTCACGCGCATCGGGGCAGAGCAGGCCCGCGTGGCCGCCCTCTTCCTGCTCACCGTGCGCGGCGCGCCCTACATCTGGCAGGGCGAAGAACTGGGCCTGCCCAACGGTGAGGTCGCGCCCGAAGACTTTCAGGATCCGCAGGGCATCAACCTCGGCATCAGCCGCGATCTGTGCCGCACGCCCTTTCACTGGAACGGCGGGCCGAACACCGGTTTCACGACCGGCAAGCCGTGGCTGCCCATCGCCAGCACCTATCGCACGCTCAACGTCGAGGCTGAAGACGTCGATCCGCGCTCGTCGCTCACGCTTTACCGCCGCCTGCTGGCACTGCGCCGCGCCCACCCCGCGCTGCACGAAGGCACGATGACGCTGCTGGAAACGCCGCTGCCGGTCATCGCCTGGCTGCGCGAACAGGGCGATGAACGCTTCCTGACGCTGCTCAATCTGTCGGATGAGGCGCATCTGGTGTCGCATTCCACGCTCGGCTCCGGCGAGATAGTGCTGTCCACCGCGCTCGACCGCGAGGGCATGGCCGATCTGGCATCTATCACCCTGCGCCCGAACGAAGGCGTGCTGGTCAAACTGGGCTAATTTCGCTTACTTATCCAGTCCTCAGCTTGTTCTATGCCGCTTCTGCCACCAGAGGAGCTAGGCTAAGGGTGTGTCTAATCCGTTTTACAGGAAAGCAGGAAGCAGCATGGCAGCTATCCCCAGTGACTATATGGACCTTATCGAGCGGCCGGTCGTCGTCAGCCTGGCGACCGTCAACGAAGACGGCCAGCCGCAGGTGACGCCGGTCTGGATTGACTACGACGGCGAAGATCTGCGCGTCAACAGCGCCGCCGGGCGCCGCAAGGTGGAAAACATGGAAGAGCGCCCGCGCGTGACGGTGCTGTGGATCGACCCCAATGACCCGTATCGCTGGATGGAAGTGCGCGGCACGGTGGTGGGCATCACGGCCGATGGCGGCGTCGAGCATATCAACGCGCTCAGCGCCAAGTACCGCAACCAGCCCGACTACTACGCTCGGGTGCCGCAGCGGCGCGGCAAGGAAACGCGCATGATCTTCCGCATCCGGCCCGACAAGGTGAACGTGTCAGGGAACTGAAATCGGCGTCAGGCGATCCGTTCGTCGCGCCGCACCCGAATGAAGTCCGTCATGGCGCTGCCGTGGTCATGGCTGGCGAGAATGGCGCACGTAAAAGGCTGCTCGGGCAGGTCTACAAACGCGGCCAGGTCTTCGCGGCCATCGCGGCGCGGAACGATGGAGTGATCGGGAAATGCCCTGCGCAGCGCTTCCAGCGCGTAGGGCTGTGCGAGATTCAGTTCAACCATCAGCGGCGAATGGCCGTCCTGCGCGACGATGACGGAAGCCCCGGCAAGGTGCGGGTCTGTGGGCCGCACGGTATAGGGCATGCCTAATTCCCCTTCGTGGAGGATTTCGCCCAGCCACGCCGCCACGCGATGCGCGTCCACATCGGCCTGGCTCAACAGCGCGCACAGGTCATTCAGTAGCGCGATCATCGTCTATTCCTCCTCGGTTTCCGCTTCGGCCGCTTCTGCTTCAGCGGCGCGGTCTGCGCTGTACATTTCTTCCATCGCGTTGCCCGTCCAGAAGGCGTCGTGTTCCTCCGGCAAGTTGCGGTAGGCCTCGTAAGCTCGCTGCCGCCGGGCGGTGGCGCGGTCAAGGGCGGCCTGCGTGGCTGGCGTCGGATTGGCGTTGTGCGCATCGCGGGCAGTACGCAAAGCGGTTCCGGCGGCCGTGAGCTCACGGTAGACAGCCGTCGTCTGAGCCGACCGGTTGCCATAGAAGCTCTCGTACTCGTCCTGGGCGACAATCGCCTCAATGCTTCCGCCCTCCATCGGATCGGCCACGGCCGCAGCAGCGACAGCCGCCGGAACACCCGTTATCCGCTGGAGCTGGGCGGCCGTCTTGCCCATACCCGCCTGCTGGCGCAGCTCGCGGAAGTTCTGTTCGGCGTGGCGCGCCTCGTGATAGATCGTGTTGACGAGCTGGCGCTTCAGGTCATCACTCAGCGTGGCGGTCAGCAGCGTCTGGTTCATGGTGATCGTCCACGCTGTGCCATCGAACTCGCCGAGCGTCGAGCCGGAAAGCGCGGCCGACGCCGGTGTGGTGGCCGGTACGCCTGCCGCGGTCAGCCGCTGGTTGACGGCCGTCACGATGGCAGTAGCCCGCGCGGCTGGCGTGGTATAGGTTGACCAGTTGCTGAACACTTCCTCGATTTCGGTGCTGAACGTCTCCATCGACTCAGCCGTCATCAGGCCGAACGGGAACATGGCCGAAAGGGTGCGCGGCCCGGTCATGCCGTCGCGGCGCAGGCTTTGATCGCCGCTGAAGTGTTCGTCTTGCCAGCGCGCCACGGTCTGCACATCTTCAGCATCCATCCGGCCCGTTTCCGGCCGCCCAATGGCTGATTGAATCTGGCGGATGATTTCCGGTGTGTAGCGCCGGTCGCTGGCGTAAAAATTGATGGCCTGCCGTTCTTGCACCGGGGTGAGCAGTGGCCCCGCCGTGCCGGTGACCACCATCTCACCGAGATCGATGACTTCATCCTGCCGCTGCACCAGGTTTCCAACCGCCCGGTTGCCGATCACGCGTGACAGGCGCAGCATCGTATCGGGTAACGCCGCAGATTTCAGCGTTTGCAGGTCACTGGCTGGCGACATTTCGCGGCCGGGAGTTTCAGCGCTGGTCTGCGGAGATTGACGCGTTTGCGCTGCCGGGTCAGTTGGGGATGGTTGATGAGCCGATTGAGTGGGCATGGTTACAAGTTCCCCCAACGCGCAAGCGGAATTACCCTTGCTTCCAGTATAGCCGCAACTGGGGATCGCGCTGGCGGGTCACTGGCCTGATCGGCGAATGGCGTTCGTGCTATGGGTCGGCAATGGGAGAACGGTAAAGCGCCCGTCAACTGCATCCGGCCCGGCAATGTGAACGTGTCAGCGAACTGAAGCGCGGTCTGCTTCAGCGCATCGTCACGTAGGGATTGATGAATCCGCCGCGGTCACTGGCGATCAGTACGCCGGTTAGCTTGTTGATAACCAGCTCGCCCATGGCGTCCAGCACACGGGTGATCTGTTCGCGCATCAGCGTCATCACATCGTCCCAGCGCACCTCGGCAGGCAGCAGCGGTTCGCGCATCGTTCGCCAACTGGCGAAGTACGACAGCACCGGCTCGGAATCTTCGAAGACCAATAATTGCGGCAGATCGTAGCGCACGACGGCAAAGAAGTGCCGGGCCAGGCAGCGCGCGCCATTTTCCAGCGTATACGGGGCGTGGATGGGCATCAGTGAGGGCGCTGTGGACGCGCCGGGATTGGACAGAAGCAGCACGGCCCGCCGGTAGAGCGCAGTGAGCTCCGGCATCGAATTGGCGCTGTTGGTCGCGGTGATCAGCAGGCCGTCGGGCAGAAGAACGCGCTTCATTTCGTCAACGGCAGCGTCTAAGTCAGCGACGTGGTACAGCACATGATTGGCCATCACCACGTCAAATATGTGGCCGCGAAACGGCAGCGCAGCGGCATCGGCCAGCGCCAGTGACGCGGCCGGGTTGCGGGCCAGCATCCCTTCTGACAGGTCGAGGCCGGTATAGCGGCTGGCCCGCACAAGCTCGCGCAGCGGCTTGACGTAGAAGCCTGAGCCAGCGCCAACATCGAGCACCCACTCATCGCCTCGCCATTGAACGCGGTTGAGTACCCAGCCGGGAAAGTCAACTTGCGGTACGGAGTAGCGTTCGTGGATGTCCTGGCGCAAACGCAGCCAGTCATCCGTGCAGTACTGACTGTGCAGCGCGTCGGGGTCAGCGAGAAACGCCATTCATCACCCTGAACTTAAGAGAACTACGGCAGTGCTGGCAGCGCGGGGCGGGCTCGCTGGTTGCGCTGCGCCTGATACCCATTATATGCGTCATTTGCGGCTGTGCAGCGCTAGGGCGCGGATATAATGAACGCAGGATGCCCGGAAGGAGTGCGTGTCACATGATGCCTACATTCGCCGATGTCGAGCGTGCCCGCGAACGCCTGCGCCCGTATCTGGCTCCCACGCCGCTCGAAGAAGCCATCGGCGCTGCCGGGCTGTGGCTGAAACTGGAGAATGCCAACCAAACGCATTCGTTCAAGTGCCGTGGCGCGCTCAATGCCATGCTCCAAATGGACGATGCGGCGCGTGCGCGTGGTGTGGTGGCGGTGTCATCGGGCAATCACGCGCAGGGCGTGGCCTGGGCAGCGCGAATACTCGGTCTTCAGGCGCGCATCGTCATGCACGAGGGTGTTTCCCGCCGCAAGCTGGCTGGCGTGCGCCGGCTGGGCGCCGAGGCGATCCTGATTGGCGAGACGTATGAAGAAGCCGAGGCCGAAGCACGCCGTTTATGCCGTGAATTGGGCGCAACCTGGCTTTCGCCCTACAACGACGCTCATGTGGTGGCTGGTGCAGGCACGGTGGGGCTGGAAATCATCGAACAGCTTCCTCAAACGGCGCGTATCGTCGTGCCGGTGGGCGGCGGCGGCCTGATTGCCGGCATCGGGCTGGCGGCCAAACACGCGTGGCCCGATATCGAAATCGTTGGCGTCAACGCGTTGGCCTCGCCCGATATGTATAACGAGGTCTACCAGTTGGAACTGCCGCTCGGCCACGACACGCTCGCCGACGCGCTGCCCGGTGCCATCGAAGCTGGTTCGATCACCCGTGAACTGGTGGGCGAGTTCGTGGATCGCATCGTCCTCGTCTCGGAAGACGACATTCGCCGCGCCATGCAACAGATGCTCTTCGAGCAGGGCTGGATCGCCGAGGGTGGCGGCGTGGCCGGGCTGGCGGCGATTGAGAATGGCAGCATCGAACTCGACCGCCCGACCGTCGCCGTGATCACCGGCGGCAATGTAGATGCCGACGTGCTGCGCGACGTGATGGATGTGTGACGCGCCGGGGCAGCAAGGCCTAGGGGATAGCCGTCTATCAGAGGCTGAGATTTGCGTGTGGCCCACTGGAAGGCGAGGGTGCAGCGTCCCGATTCAGTCCTTCACCGGTTCATGGTTTCCTGGGCCAGCCCGATGAGAATCCCTTCTGGCCCCCGGATATAGCACAGGCGGTACGAGTCCTCGTACTGAACCACTTCACCGGCGAGCTGCGCGCCGTGCTTGCGCAGCCTGGCAAGCGTATCGTCTATGTCGTCCACCGTGAACATGACGCGCAGATAGCCGAGTGCGTTCACCGGGGCGTTTCGATGATCGGCGATTACAGGCGGGGTGAGAAAGCGCGAAAGTTCCAGCCGGCTGTGGCCATCGGGGGTGACCATCATGGCGATTTCGACGCGTTGCGTGCCCAGTCCGGTCACGCGCCCAGCCCATTCGCCTTCGATCATGGCGCGTCCTTCGAGCGTCAGGCCAAGCTCGGCGAAGAATGCGATGGCCTCGTCGAGTGATTCGACTGCGATGCCGACGTTGTCCATCCTCTTCAGGTTGGGGCTTTCCGCCTTCATCTGGTTGCTCCTGACCGGTAAAGTCACTCAGCCTTGCGGCCCCGCTGGCGGTGGATTGGGCGGCTGCTGCGAACGCACGGCTTCGTCAAACTGCCGGTCGAGTTCGGCGCGCTGCGATTGGGCCAAACTTCGTACATCCGGCGGCGCAGCGACCTTCACCCGCGTCACCCACCAGTCCCACGCCCTCGTCAGGGCCGTGACGATCACCGAGATAACCAGCCCGCCCACCACCGCCCAGCCAAAGCTGGTGACGACCAGTTTCCCGCCGAGCGATGGCGCCAGCCAGCGGGTGATTTCCGCCGTCAGCATCAGCAGCAGTGCGTTCATCACGAACAGGACGAACGCCGCCAGCACCAGCGCCCATGGGCAGGTGAGCAGGCGCAGCACCGGCCGCACCAGCGCGTTCAACACGCACAGCACCAGCGCGGCGGCGATCAGTGTGACGCCGACCCGTCCCTCGACGTAGATACCCGGAAACAAGCCGGACGAGACGGCCATCAGGGCGAACAGACTCGCCCCAATGGCCACCAACGCGCCGCCGATCACTGGCGCATACGGCCCTTGCGGATGCGCGTGATAGTGATCACGAGTAGCACCGCGAGGACAATGATGACGAAGAAGATGGCCCACAGTCCAGTCGTCGTCCCGCCGCCCTGTTCCGGCTGAACTTCGACTGGCGTCAGCGTCGGCTGCGGTGTGTGGCTAGGCTCGGCGGCCTGCGCCTCGGCGGTCACCTCGGTGGTCGCTTGGGCGGTCGCGGTTCCGGCGGCCAGCACAGCGCGCGCGGTGCGGGTGGCCTGCGCGCCTTGGGTCGCGGCGGCGCGTTCGGCGCTGGCCGTCGCCGTTTGGGCGGCGGCTTCGGCGGCGGCTGCTTCGGCCGTTTGGGTAGCTGCCGCCGAAGTGGCGGCATTATTGGCGCTGGCCGTTGCGCTGGCGGCCGATTGTGCGGCGCGCGTGACTTCGGCCTGCTGCGTGGCGGTGCTGCCTGCCTGAGCCGTGGCCGCCGAAATACTCTCCGCCAGCGCGGTCGCGGTCTGATTGGTCTGTGCCTGAGCGGTGGCCTGCGCCTCGCGCGTAGTCGTAGCGTTCGCCGCCTGTGTCGCGGCGCTTACGGTCGCCTGTGCGGCCTGCGTCACGGCGGACTGAGTGCTGGCCTGGCTATCAGCTGCGTGGGTCTGCTGGGCTGCAATTGTCGCGCCCGCGCTGGTAGCGGCTTGCTGCACCAGTACCGATGCCGCCTCAGCCGTGGCGCGCGCGCTGGAAGCGGTGGGCGTGCCGGTTGCGGACGGCGGAGCCGGTGATGCACTGGCGGGGGCCGGGCTGGGGGTGGACGCTTGCGCCACGGCCGTCGCTGCGGCTTGTGTGCGGGCCGCATCGGCTTCGGCAGTTACGGTGAGCGCCAGCGCAGCAGCCGAAGCGGTCGCCTGCGTTTCGTTGGTTTGCGCCGTAGCGGTTGCGTTCTGCGCGGCCGTGCTGGTGGCCGCGACCTGCGTCCGGCCCGCATCCGCTTCGGCGGTCACGGTTCGTGCGTTTGCAGCGGCGGAAGCCGTCGCCTGCGCCGCGTTGGTTTGTGCGGTAGCCGTCGCGTTTTGGGCGGCGGTGCGGGTGGCTGCCACCCGCGTCCGGCCCGCATCGGCCTCCGCAGTCACGGTGCGCGCCACTGCAACAGCCGACGCGGTCGCCTGCATCTCTTCAGTCTGCGCGGCGGCCTGCGCTTGCGCGGTGGCGGCGCTTTGCGTGGCCGATGTCACGGCGCTCTCGGTGGCAGCGATCAGGGTGCCTGCGCTTTGCGTCGCAGCATCACCGGCGGCCGCCGCAGCAACCGCTGTGCGGGTAGCCGCCGCCAGCGCCGCTGCCGTGCCCGTCGCCAGCGCATCAGGCGTCGGCGTGAACAGGCTGCCCGGAGCGTTGAACGTGAGCGTAACGCTGCTGCTTTGGCCCGCTTGTGTGTTGGCGGCCACCTCGACGATGTTCTCGCCGGGCTGCATCGCGCTGAGAGGTAGCGTGACCGTCGCAGGCAGGGTTGTCGGGCGCGCGACTTCGACGCCGTTGACAGTGACACTGCCGCTCGTGACTGGCGTTTGCGTGACGGCGTCCAGCGTGATCGTCACGTCGCCCGCCACCGTCTGGCCGTCCTCGATGCCCTCAATCGTTACGATGGGCGGCAGCGGCGCGATCATCAGCGTGACCGAGGCCGTCCCGGTCTGGCCCTGATCGGTCGTCACCGACACCGCGAGTTCGGCAGCACCGGGCGCTGTAGTTTGCGGGTCAAGCGTATAGACCCCGTCCACCGCTTCCAGTGGTTCGCCATTGACCGTGACGACTATCGCGCTGACCGGCGTTTGGCCGTCTGCGCTGATGCTGAAGCTCACCGGCGCATCCACCGATTGGCCGTCACTGACGCCCTCGACGGCCACCGCAGGCGGCACATCAGCGATGATGAAGTCGGCCGGGTAAATCGCTTCCAGCCCAGACTCGTTGACGGCGGTCACGTCCAGATGGTTATCGCCGGGCGGTAGTTCCAGCGGGTCGAGGACGAATGTGTACGGTGCTTCCAGCGTCACGAATTCGCCGCCGTTCAGGCTGAGGCGCACTTCGGTGATTGGCGTCTGGCCGAAGGCGTTGACCGTGATTTCCAGCGGTTCGTTGATTGCGCCCATTTCGGCCACATCACGCGACAGGCTGATCTGCGGGGGCAGGGCGGCGATTTCCAGCGTAGCGCTGCCGCTGCCGGTATCGCCGTCCACGTCTGTCGCCGTCACATCCAGCGCCAGCGGGCCGGGAGGGTACTCCACCGGGTCAATCTGCAGCGTATACGGCGGCCCGCTCAGTTCGGCCGCCGCTGCGCCGCCGAGCGCCCCGGTCACGCGGGTCAGTTCCTGATCGGCGTTGATGGTAATCGCGAGATCGGTCACTTCGCTGATCGGCCCGGCCGGCAGTCCGCTCAGGTCCACCACCGGCACGGGGATCGGCGCGCGAACCGTGCCGAACTGGCTGGCCGAGGCATCATCCGTTTCCACCGTCAGCCCGAACGGGTACTCTGTCCCGTCGAGCGGCGCGTTGACCTCCAGCGTGAGGATGTACTGGCTGCTCAGGCGGTCGGCCAGTGCTTCATAGATCGCTTCCAGTTCGGCGGGGGTGGGCGACTCATAGAATTGGGCCAGCGTTTCGCTGGAAAGCTGTTCGAGGAAGCTGCGATCGGCACCATAGCCGAGGCCGATGGTGTAGCTCGGTACGCCATTCAGGAAGGCATTCTCGAAAACGTCTTCCGGCGTGACGGTGCTCAACCCGCCGTATTCAGCGCCATCGCTTAGCAGCACCATCGCCCGGCGCGGCTCGGACGCGCTGTTAGCCAGATTGACGCCTTGATAGGCGGCTTCGTACAGCGCGGTACGCCCGAGCAGGCCAATCGAGTCAATGGCCGTCAGCAGCGCGTCGCGGTCGGTCGTGAAATCCTGCAGAAGCTCGACGGTGCTGCCGAAGCCGACGACCGCGACCGGGTCAATGGGGCGCACGTTCTCGACGAAAGCGCGGGCGGCGGCTCTGGCCTGTTCGATGGGAGCACCGGCCATGCTGTCGCTGGCATCAATGACCAGTACCGAGGCGAAGGGCAGGGCGTTGTTGGCAATATTCTCGACGCGGGTGATCGTCGCCACCTCCGCCAGTGGGCCCGACAGCCGGAAGTTCTCGGCCGTCAGCCCATTCAGCGGCTGGCCCAGCGCATCATATACGTTCACAGTGACATCTACACGCGGCAGGTCAACGGCATTGATGCCGGAGAGTTCGAGCGTCAGCGCAGGCGCTTGCGCCCCTACAGCCGCTCCAATTGCCAGGATGAGCAGAAAGAGGCCAGAAAGAATACTCTTGTGTCTCACAATGCATCCTCCGAAAGGAACGCTGGGTAACTTTCCGCGTTTCGGATACATGATAACGCGCTGCTGGCCCTGAGCCAACGCGCTTGCACGGCCCTCATCTTTAGGTGCTCTCCCAGGTGGAGGAGGAAAATTAAGCCCAGGACGCGCTCGGTTCACCCCTTCTCCACTTGGGAGAAGAAGGGGCCGGGGGATGAGGGCTGGATGAACCCATCAACTAACCATCACCTCGCTCTTCCCCCACTCCCTGGCCCCGAGCCAATGCGCCCCCGCATGAAGACCATGTTATAATCCGCCCGATGATTGGCGCTGCAAGGAGACCGCAAACGTGGAGCTTTCACGCGAGGAAGTTCGGAAGATCGCCGAATTGGCCAAGCTGGAACTGTCCGATGACGAAGTGACCTTGTACGCCGGCCAGCTCACGCACATCCTGCAGTACTTCCATACGCTGCAGGAGCTGGATACCTCGCACATCCCGCCCACCGCTTCGGTGCTGCCGCTCGTCAACGTCTTCCGCGACGATACGCCCGCGACGCCGCTGACCACGGGCCAGGTGTTGGCCAACGCGCAGACCTCGCTGGATGGCCAGTTTCTGGTCAGCAGCGTCCTCGAAGACTGACCGCCGGGCGGGATGAACAGATGGTTGACGCCGCGCTTCCTTCCACTGCCCGTCTGCTCTACGCCACCGGCGCGCGCCGGGGGTTGTACGTCCGCTTCTTTCTGCGCGCTCTGCTCGGCGTGCTGCTGGCCGTCGCGCTCGGCGTGGCGGTCACCAACCTCGCCGAGCGCGATCCGCAGCCCAATCTGCTTCTCAACTTCGCCCTGCTGCTGGCTATCGTGTTTGGCCTGTGGTTCGCTATCCGCCTCGCCATGCAGTTGGTTCGTATCTTTACGCGGCGCAGCGTGACGGTGTACCTGTATGACAAGGGCCTGCTGTGGAGCGAAAAGGGGCACACGGTTAAGCACCGCTGGGCCGAAGTCGTTCGCTTTCGGGAAGGCGCGCGCGCGCTGCGCCTGTTCGGCCGGCCGCTGATCGAGTGGGGCGCGCATATCCTGACCATGGAAGACGGCAGCGAGTACCGCTTTTCTCCCTATCTGGGCGATGCCGAAGCTTTTGCGCAGTACGTGCGTCCCTACGCCGCGCATATCACCAGCCTGCGCATGGGCAAGGCGCTGCGCCAGGAGCAACCGGTCAAACTGAGCGACAAGCTGGTCATCTATCCTGGCGGGGTGGCTGTGCGCCGCATTGAAGTGCCGTGGGCAGAATTGCGCGTCACCGTCAACGACGCCTTCAGCCAAATTATCCTGCGCCGCGTGCGGCTGGGTGCCAGGCCGAAGCAGTTGGCGAAGATGCCGGTTCACAGCCTCGATAACGCCGGGGGCTTCGTCGAAATCGCCCGGCCCCAAATCGAATCGTTCAGTCAGCGCCTGGAGTAGCCTGCGTGGATGCGCCGTCTGCGCTCAGCCGCCACCGACTGCCTGCCTTCTACCGGCGGGCGCTGCCTGCGCTCTGGCTGGTGCTGCCGGGCCTGCTCGTCCTTGCCATCCTCCTTGGCGACGGGTTGACCGCCGCGCTGTTCAGCCCGCGCTTGTGGCTTCCACTGCTGGTGATGGCGCTGCCAGCCGCCTATCTGTGGCAGGAGGGGGTTGATGTGTGTCCCACCGGCCTGCGCCGCCGCATTCAGTTCCGCCGTTTTCTGCCCTACAGTGAGATGAGCGCGTGGTGCTACGACGCCCGGCCCGGCGCGCGCGTGCTGCGCGTCTTCGACGCGGCACAGCAGGTCATCCTCGAATGCCGCGCCGCGCAAGTGACCGATTTCGAGCGGCTGATCCTGGCATTGCAAACTCACCTGCCAGATGCTGGGGAAATCATCACGTCCCCGCCTCAGCCCGCCGCAGCACCCCCCAAATAAAGCCACCGCGCGGCGCAAACAGGAACGCAAGCAGAAATATCGCCGTCAACGTCAACACGATGCCGGCGCTGGGCGCGATGCGTAAATGCCAGGTGATGAACATGCCAAACGCGCTGCCCGCCGCCCCGATGAGCGCCGAGAGCGCCATCAGCGTGTGCATCCGCCGTGCGAAGAAGCGAGCCGTCGCAGCCGGTGTGACGAGCAGCGATACGACCATTGCTACGCCCACCGTTTGCAGGCTGATGACCACGGTGACGGCCAGCAGAACGAGCAGCAGCAGGCGCAGCCGTTCGGCGGGCAGGCGCAGCACACGGGCCAGGATAGGATCGAATGAGATGACCAGCATTTCCTTGTAGAGCAGCGCGACGATGACCAGCACGGTCACTGCGACGAAAGCGATCAGCGCTACGTCGTCCGGCGTGACGGCCAGCACGTTGCCGATCAGCAGGTGGGTGAGATCGGTGCTGTAGTTGCGCGTCGTCGAAATGATGGCGATGCCAAGTGCCAGCATCCCCGCGAAGACGACGCCGATGGCCGTATCCTCGCTCAGGCGCCGGCCGCGCGTCAGCCAGCCGATGAACACCGCCGCAAAGACCGCTGCTCCCAGCCCGCCAAGCGTGACCGCCCCCAACGCGCCGCCGGTGGCGATATACGACAGTGCGACCCCCGGCACGATCGCGTGCGCCATCGCATCACCGAGGAAGGCCATCCCCCGCGTGACCACATAGGCGCCCATCACGCCGCAAACGATGCCGGTCAGCGCCACGGCGATCAGCGCGCGCTGCATGAACGGAACGCTCAGTGGGTCGAGCAGAGCTTGCTGGAGAAAAATGTCCACGAGTTGTTGATACCCAGTCTCAATATGAGCCTGCATGATAATTCCGGCCTATACTCAAGGCAAGCTACGAGTTACGGGTTGCGAGTTGAAAGTCAGGACTTAAGTGGGGCAGGCGCTGCTCGCTTTTTCCACATTCCTTCCTTTGGATTCAGCAAGGGGCTGAAGCCCCTTGCGTAAGTCCTGAAGGTGCGGATTGAGCGGTACAGGTTATGAGGTACGGGTTACGAGATAAAATATGGCCGCTTCCGGTCAATCTCGTGACTCTCAACTTTCAACTCCTTTCAGGGGAGCGCAGGCTATGGGCGGCGAAAAACTGGAAAATCCATGCCGGGCGGCTATCCAGCCCGCAACCAGCGTGGCAGTCGTCAATGCGCGGGCGGGCGCAGGCCGTCATTACGCCGTGCTTCAGCAGTTGGCGGCGGGCACCGTGGGTCTGCCGGTGCTGGACACCCAGCCCGACGAAGCGGGCGAGGCGCGGGACGGCCGCATCTTCCAGTGGCTGCTGCTGACCTTGCCCGATGGCAGCCGGGGCTGGGTGCGCGATGATCTCCTCGTCATCGAAGGCGACTGCCGGGCGGTGGGCTATGGCCTGTTCGATGGCCCGGCGCGCGCTATTACGCTGAACCCGCAGCCTGAGGAGCCTGAACCCGAGCCGATCACCGCTGAAGATCTGGAACGCGCCCGCAAGGTCGCTTTCGCCATCACCTCGGCCTACGAGGGGCGCGGCTATGACGCCTACCAGAATATTGACAGCGGCATCGTTAGTTACGGGCGCTTCCAGTTCACGCTGGCCAGCGGTTCGCTGGAGAAGGTGCTCGAACGCTATCTGGAGAAGGCCAGCGGCCCCAGCCCGGATCAACTGCGCGACAAGTTCATGTCCCGCGTGCGTGAGAAAGACCCCAGGCTGCGCGATGATGAGGCGTTCAGGAAACTCCTGCTCGGCTTGGCGGCTGACCCAGTTATGCAGGCCGCGCAAGACTCGTACACCACCGATACGTACTGGAACACCGTCTATCGCAATAGCATGAAACCGCGCGGCATCCGGTCGGCGCTGGGGCTGGCCTTCGTCTTCGATATGGCCGTCAATCATGGGGCATGGGGTGCAGAGGGTACCTATCTGCGCGGCGCAGAACAGGCGTTCGGCGTGGACATCCGGTCTCCGCTGGGCGAGAACGGCTTGACCGAGGCCAAGCTGCTCTACCGGGCGGCCATGCTGCGCCGCGAACGCCTCTATGCGCTGGCCAACGCGCGTGGGTGGGGCGGCCTCAAGCCGCGCGCCGATTTCTGGCTGCAGCGCATGGATGCCGGCGATTGGGACTTGCAGGGCGACGAGAAGGGTGAGGTCGCCATCCGCCCGGACAAGACGGTGCAGGTGCGCGAGCCGTTTTAGCGCCCCCTCCTTCGCCAGTTGATGTAGTCCAGCGACTTACGGCTGGATGCAGAGGCTTGGCATGCCAAGCCCTTCCTGCAACCCAGGGCCGTTGCAAAGTCAAGCAGAAAGCCCCAACAAGGTGGCTTCAGCCCCTTGCGTGAGGCGGCAATGGGCCGAAGCCCGTTGTTGAAGGCCCCGTCAGGGGTCGCAGCTATAGACTGACGGTTTTAGCCTCAGGCGTAGCCCGGCTCAACTACCCCAACCTTTACGCGTTCACGGCCTTGTTGTCTCCCCCCAATCTGTGGGTAAATGGTTAGCCACTTGGGAGAGGGATAGAGGGTTAGGGCCAATGCCTCATCCTTCACGCAGAAACGAGTGGTCGGCGTTCCCAGCAGGCCATTGACCATTCTCCCATGCGGCGGCTACACTTCAGACGTTCTGTAAGCTTGGTCAGCGCCGCGTGTGGCGCGTTTGCGAGGCGAAACGCATGGCTGGAGAAGCGAAGAAGAAGGCCCTGATCACCGGCGGTTCGGGGTTTCTCGGTATCAACCTGGTGCGCTATCTGCTGGCCCGCGACTACGCGGTTGCGTCCCTCGATATCGCGCCGTTCGACTACCCCGAGCGTCATCACATCACCGAGATCACCGGCGATATCCGCGACCGCGCCGCCGTGGACAAGGCGATGGAAGGCGTCCACCTGGTCGTTCACACGGCCGCCGCGCTGCCCCTCTACAGCGAGGAAGACATCTTCTCGACCGACGTAGACGGCACGCGCAATGTGATGGACTCGGCGCTGCAGCACGGCGTGGATCGCGCTGTCATGATCTCATCCACGGCTGTTTACGGCGTGCCCGATCATCATCCGCTTTACGAAACCGACCCGATGGTTGGCGTCGGCCCCTACGGCAAGGCCAAGATCGAGGCCGAAGCAGTCTGTCTCGAATACCGCGAAAAAGGTCTCTGCGTACCGGTCATCCGCCCCAAGTCGTTCATCGGCCCCGAGCGCCTCGGCGTGTTCGCGCTCTTCTACGACTGGGCAGCCACCGGCCACGGTTTCCCGATGATCGGCAGTGGCGAAAACCGCTATCAACTGCTCGACGTCGAAGACCTGTGCGATGCGATCTGGCTGGCGGCCACACTCGATACGGCTGTGGTCAACCAGACGTTCAACATCGGCGCGAAGGAGTTCACGACGATGCGCGAGGATTATCAGGCCGTGCTGGATTACGCGGGCTACGGCAAGAAGATCGTACCGTTCCCGGCCGGCCCGGTCATCTTCGGCCTCAAAGTGCTCGAAGCCATGAAGCTGTCACCCCTCTACGCTTGGGTCTACGAAACGGCCAGCAAGGACTCGTTCGTCTCCATCGAGAAGGCCGAGGCGGAGCTGGGCTACGCGCCGAAGTACAGCAACAAGGACGCGCTGGTTCGTAACTACCAGTGGTATCTCGAGAACCTTGAGTCGTTCAAGGGGCAGAGCGGCGTCAGCCACCGCGTGCCGTGGGATCAGGGCGCGCTCAAACTGGCGCGGGCCTTCTTCTAGAAGCGAAGATCAGAAGACAACCTGGCGCAGAGGCGCGGAGAGAAAGGTGGAGAACGCTGAGGCGAACCTCTCGGCGTCTCTCTTTTGCCTCTGCACCGAGTCCTTTATCCCCCCAGTAACCCTGTCAGCCCATTGATCACAAGCTTGACGCCGAAGAAGGCGAACAGCACCGCCATGATCAGCGCGTTGTTGCGGGCCATGAAGTCCTTGACCCGCGCCAAACCGCTGGCTGCCTTGTCCGTCGTAATCAGATAGAAGCCGGTCGAGCCAAGCACGCTCCACGAGGCAAGGAGGACGAAGACGAGGATCCCCATCCATTCAGCCGAGCCGGCCCGTCCGGACAAGGCGATGGCGTTGGCCGCGACCAGCGCAAAGGCGAGATTCTTGGGATTAACCGCCGCCAGCGTGAACCCCAATACCAGCGCGCGCCCCGGCTTGATCTGATCAATCGAGGCCATCCAGCCGGGCAGGGCGGGTTCTTCACCTTTGGCGGGGCGCTTCGACCACTTGCGGGCTGCCACGAGCAGAAGGCCCATGCCAGCGGCCAGCTTGATCAGATAGAGGGCGCTGCTGCCACTGTCGCCCTGAGCCTCGACCCCATCGGCCAGCCAGGTCAAGACCGTGGTGATGATGAGCAGCCCTGCCAGCCAGCCACCGCTGAACGCCAGCCCATTGGCGCGGGCGCGGGCCGTACTCAGCACCAGCGTTATGGCGATGATCGGTATCGGGCTGAGCGAGATGACCAGCGAAGCCAGCAGCAAATCTGTAAAGAGGTCGGCCGGCATTGTCCATTCCCAGTCTGGTTTAGCGCGATGGAGCGCCTAAGGTTCAGTGAGCATAGCACTGTGGCCGCACTACGCCGAAAAGCAGAACGCGCTCCCCAAACGTGGAAGCGCGTTTTCAATGCTGGCGGAGAGGGCGGGATTCGAACCCGCGAAGGCTGTTACACCTTACTCGCTTTCCAAGCGAGCGCACTCGGCCACTATGCGACCTCTCCGAATGGCCGCCGCGTAGTATAGCATCCCCACGCCGCCCTGTTGAGGGTGAGGCTGGCGGGCTTCGCCTCGTCAGTAGATGGATTTTGCGTCCCTTGGCAACTGCTGAACGTGCTTCAGAAACGCCATCACTCGTTCGTCATCCAGCGCCGGATAGTCGTAGCCGAAGCTGCTGGCCACGACGAGCGCCTTCTCGCGAAACAGATCGCCCATCGCCAGCAGGGCGGCCCACATACGGCGCTCGTTCAGGTCTGGATAGGTCGCCTCGAACGCGCTCCACTCGTTCGCCGTCAGGTAGCGCCGGAGGTACTTGCTGCCCTTGCCGGTGCTAACCTGAAAGCCATGCTGACTGCCCACATACCAGTCGAGCAGCTTCATCAGCTCGCCGCGCACGTTTTCTTCGAGTAGCGTTTTCGCGAAGGGAAGCGCGTCGCGCCACAACTCCTTGGCGACAGTTGTGCTCATCCACCAGTACTCGTTGCAGCAGTCCCGGTATTCCTCTCGTGTTGGTGGTTTGATGTGGTAGAAGCCGCCATCTGGCTCTGGGAATTGAGGCAGGATGCCGTCTTTGTCGAGCAGGACCATCGTTGGCTCTGCCTCAGGCTCCAGCCGATCCAGCCTATAGAGGTTCAGGTCAATCCGCGTACCGTCCACGAACTGCATCAGATAGCAGAAGGGCTCGTCGCTGGCAAAGTCATGGGGATGGGAGTGCCAGTCTTCGGGCGTTTGCAGAATCATCCGCTCACCGAAGCGGTCAATCCAGCCGGGGTGGGTGATGAAGGAATGAACGTCGGTCACGATGAAACCGATGTCATAGTCCTGAAAGCAGTCCCTCGGCGCGTCCGGGTTGGCCCGCGAGCCATTGAGGACGACAGCACGCACGCGAGAGTCGGCCCTTGCCACGCCAAGAATCAGGTCGTACATCTCCTGTTCGCCGCGCGATTTCATCGGCCTTCGCCTCTACTCGGCTTCGGCGCTCTCTGCTGAACTGATGAATCCATGTTTCACCAGCCATGCTTTCATTTCGGCGTGGCTCGGCTCGGTGATCATATAACCCCGATCAATGCCGCGCGGGCTGGAACCACGCGGCAGCGGCGCAGGCTCCTCGATGGGGCGGTCGCCGCCAGCCTCAGCGATGACCAGCGTTGGCACGGACTGAAAGCCCGTCCACGCCACTACACGCGCCTTCGCCTCCGCGTCTTTGTCAATCATGATCTCGCGGTAGCTAAGCGCGAAATCGGCGAAGACACGTTTGGCGACCGACACAAACGGGCAGCCGAACGTGCGCGAATACATCACAATCTCACGGGAATCAGCCATGGCGGTTCCTGACCAGCGCGCCCGCTATGGACCAACCGCAGCCGTCGCTTCGGCCAGCGGGGTCGCGCTCGGCGCGGGTGTAGAGGCGAAATAGGACGGCGGGCCGGGTTCAAGGAAGCACAAAACGCCATTGGTGATACCCTGCGCCAGCGAATCCTGGTGTTCTGTCAGCACCGGGCGGTCGGCCAGCATGAAGCCCAGTTCGAGGATGGCAGCCGGAGTGGTGGCGTCAATCTCGCGGAAATTGTGATAGTCGGTCATGTCCTCGGTCACGCCTTCGCGCCGCGTCAGGCCGCTGGCGACGGCGTAGTTCTCGCTGACGCACTCGACCAGCCGCCGGTCTTCGTCACGCACGGTGACACGCGCCGATGGGCCGGCGATCAGGTAGCCACTGACGACCTCGCCGAAATCGCGGCAGGTGTTTGAATGGATCGAGACCACCACGGCCGCCTGATAGCCATCGAGGCGGGTATCGAACTCGTCGAGAAGGTCAACGGTATAGCCGAGCGCGCGCAGGTTGCCGACGACCAGTTGGGCGACATTGAAATTGATCTCGGCCTCGGTCAGCCCATCCACGCAAACTGCGCCAGGGTCGTTTTCCGGCCCGCGATGCCCGGAGACGATGCCGATACGCCGCGCCCAATTCGGCGTCGGCTGCACGGTGGGGATGCTGGTCGCCGCGCTGGTGGCGACAGCCGCCCCCAGCTTTGACCGCACATCCTGATTGATGAACTCGTTCGGCGTGAACCAGGTGAAGATGGTCGCCGTCAGCCCCGCCGCCACCAGCACGATCACGACCGAACGCACGAAGCCGCCCATGAAGCCGAGCGTCGCCGCGCCGCGCCTGCGCGCCGTGCTGCGCCGCTTGACGGCGGGCGGTGGTGGCGGGGCTGACGGTGGCATCGGAACCGCCACGCGCACCTGATCCTGTTGTCCCGCGCTCCGAACCGGCGGCGGCGGCCTGACTGCGCCGGAAGGGGGATACGGTGATGCTTCTTCGTCAGGGTGGGGCGCTGTGGGCTCGTCGAGATAGGCGGAGGGCGGTGGATCGGCCGCCTGCGGCTGTTCCGGTTCAGGTTCGTCAGGGGCCGACGCCGGCGGACCGCGCCGGGCCGCCTGCCGCATCATATCAATGAACTCCTGCGCGGCCGGCGTGTCGTCTCGTTCGCGCAGGTGGCGCTTTTTCAGCCACTCCTCGAACTCGCGGCTGGCCTGTTCATCGTTCGGAGTAGGGTTCTGGTCGTCGGGCATCAGGGTGGCGGGCAGGCGGCAGGATTCACCGCGATTATGCCACGCGGCCGCCCGAATGCGTAATCGGGCTTGCGTCTGTTTCTGAGGAACCTGCGGGCGACATCGCTAGCGGCCAGCGCACGCAATCTCACCCTCCCTCCCGCACCACTTCATACACCTGTGCGCCGTTCGAGTCGAAGATGAGGCGCAGCCATGGCACATCGGTTACGCGCGATACGCTCTCTTCCAGGAAGGGCGGACGCCAGCGCCACATCGTCTCTATCGAATCCGGGTTTCCGGCGATCTGCGGCACCAGCACAAAATCCACACCGGCTTCGTCGAGCAGCGCGCGGTTGGCGGGGTCGGCCGGGTTCTGCCAGAAGGCGCGCAGGCGTTCCTGTTCGGCCAGCGACGCCTCGTCACCGGTGAAGAAGGGCTGCGGGCGGTAGTAGACGGCGTCGCGCTCGCTGATGACCGGCGCCCAGTCCGCTTCGTGGGGAGCAGAGTAGTTCAGGATGCGCGCATCAGGCGGCGTATTCGCGCGCAGCCATTCCATCGCCGTCACATCATCGGCCGACGAGAACGCGCCGTAAAAGCTGAGACGTCCCTTGCTCGCCTCGACAAGGCGCGGGGCGAGGAAGTACGTTCCAGCCAGAATGATGATCCCGGCGGTGAGCAATGCCGGGGCATAGCGGGCCAAAGGCTTGCCCAGCTTGCGGTCGGCAAAGCGATCCCACAGCCAGAGCAGGCCGATGCCGCCGAGGATGGTGTACGGGATGATCGGGCCGTGCCACGCGACGCTGAATGGATAGTCGTAGCGCTCAATCGGGCCGAGCAAGCCGCCGAACACGGCTTCGATCAAGCCGATGGCCGCGAAGTCGAGCGCGACGATCAGCCAGCCAACCGCCAGAATGGCCTCCTGCCGGCGCTGACGAAGGCCCACCGCCGCCCCGACGACGGAGATGAGGGGAATCAGGATGCCGTGAAAGGTGAGCATGACCCGCCAGTACGACGAGTCGCGCTCGAAAGGCGACGTGATATCCGCGCCGAGCAGATCGCGGATGCTCCACAGCCAGGGCAGGATGGCGGCGACGGCGATCAGGGGGATGCCGATAGCCAGCACCAGCCAGCGGTGGGTGGTTGGGCGCGGGCGGCCGAACCACATCGTGAACAGCCACGGTATATAGCCGAGCGCCAGGATGATCGTCGTGTCGGGGTGCGAGATGACGACCGCGCCCAGCATCAGGCCCGCCCCGATGGCGTCGGCCAGCAGGCCCTCCTTGAGGTAGCGATAGGCGAATAACAGGAAGGCGAAGGCGAAGACCAGCGCCAGCAGTGTCGTGTAGTGCGAATCCATGAACGCGAGGAACAACCCAAGCCCACCCAGAGACGCCAGCGCCATCGCCCGGCCCAGCCGCTGGTTTTTCACCTCGCTGCCGAAATCGTAAGCCAGCATGACGAGAATCAGGCACAGGATGGCCGAAATGCCCATCTGAACCGTCTGCACGCCCTGTCCAAGCTGTTTGCTCAAATGCGATACCAGCCCGATGAAGCCGGGAGAGTACAGATAGGTGATTTCCGGGTGGAAGGGGGCCAGCGTGCGAAAGTTATCGCCCAGCCGGGCCATCAGCGCCAGATAGCCGAAGCCCTGCGCGTCGGTATCCAGCGGCACCGGCATCACCAGCGCCGGGATGATGAAGATCAGCCCGGCGAAGGCGAACAGCAGCACATCGGCCGGGCCGGGCCAGCCCTGATCCGCATCTTTGAGCGTAGCGCCCGTTCGTTCGGCGCGCTTTTGACCATACGACAGCGTGCCGAAGAGGAAGATGCCGCACACCAGCGCGAAAAGCAGATAGTCCACAACCAGCGTGCTCCAGCCGAAGAGCGACGCCCAGAACACCGCGCCGCCCGTGATGAGCGCCAGCGCCAGCGCCGAGTTGAGCCCTATGCGTGGTTCGCGGGTGGGCCAGGCTGGCGAGAACATCACGCCTGCGCCAATGATGATGGCGCCGAAGATGAAGATGACAATCAGGGGCATACCGGGTACGCTCCGCCATACGAGGAACACAATGCGCGAAGTATAGCGGCCGCAACGCGCATTGTAACCCCTGTCGTCGGGCGCGCACCGTTCCCCCTCTACGCAGCGCAGCGGAGGGGGCTGGGGGGTGAGGTTCGTCTACTGCGCCGTCGCCAGCGGGGCCATGATGATCTCCCCGTTGACCGCTACCGGCAGGTCCGCGCCGTCCACCCGGCCATATTCATAGACGCCCGGCTCACCGGTGTCGTAGTGCAGCATCGGGAAAACCTGCGCGCCAGCTTCGGCGAGGTCTACCTCGATGCGGATATCCACGTTCTGGCCAGCGCGCAGCGGCGCGAAGCCGATCACCGGGCCGGGCGAACCGTTGTTGTCGCTGTGGATTACCACCCACCCGGCAGCGTCAATCAGCGCCGAAGGGATGACAATCACGCCCGGCTCGCTTTGCTCGCTCATGACCATCGAGGGCGCGGCGCGGAAGGCCGGCATCAGCATCTCGTCGTCATTGAACATGACCGGGCCATCCAGCCCGCTCTGGCCGTCGAACTCGTAGGTTCCCACCGTGCCATCGTCGGTATGCAGCATGGCATACAGCACCGGCGTCGGGCTGTTCCGGTCGAGAATGACCTCGACGTTGGCGTTGAAACCATCGCTCACCGGGGCGATACCGGCCACCGGGCCGGGTGATCCATTGTTGTCGTTATGGATGACCATCCAGCCGGGGCCACGCGATAGCACCGAGGTCATGATCACGCTCGGCGTATTCGCAGTCGCGGGCTGGCCATCGCCGCGAATCACGATCTGATCCGCCACCCGCACCTGCGGCACGGTGAAAATGGGGGCCATGGCTGGCTGCCCTCCGATCACGATGATGCGGTCACGCCCGCTTTGGCCGTCATACTCGTAGCTGCCAGCATTCGAATCGTCCGTCTGCAGCGTGGGCCACAGCACTGCGAGATTGGCGTCGGCGGGCAGCGGAACCCGAATATCAGCCGACGAACCAGCGGGGACAGGCACATGGCCATAGACCGGGCCGGGCGCTCCATCGCGGTCGCTGCGAATGACCAGCCAGCCATCCTCGCTCATCACGACGGTGGAGACTGTGATCGCGTTCTGGGCAACCAGTTGGTCATGCGCCCATAACAGCGCCACGTCGAAGGCCGGCATAATCATCATGCCATCCATGGAGACCGGGTCATCCAGCCCGCTTTGGCCGTCGAACTCATAGACCCCTTCCGTGCCGTCGTCCGCGTGGAGCATGGCATACAGCACTGGCGTCACACGGGCGGCGTCTACGGGGATGACTATATTGTAATTCCAGCCGGGGTTGATGGCTTCCACCCCAATCACCGGGCCGGGTGAACCGTTGTTATCGGTGTGGATGACGATGAACGCCGGGCCGTCGCTGAAGGCACTGGCGACCGTCACCGTATTGTCAATGATGACCTGATCCGAAACCGTCACGCCTGGCGTGGCGGCCGCAGCCTGTGCATTCACGAGCGTGGCGCTGATCAGCAAGCTGGCGGCGAGGTAAATCCATAGGATCCGGCGCATAATTGGCTCCATTCCCGAAGTTCTGGAACCAGCATAGTCCCAATGTGCGGTTTGGAACAACTCGCGCCGGGAATCCCGGAGATGGGGCCGGGCAAATGTGGCGCGTCAGCTCTCCTCAGTGGGTGCTTGCGAGGCGATCCACGCCTGATACGCCGCCGCGTCTACGTACTGGCCGCCGTCTATCTCGCGCTCGACGATGTTGCGGCGCAGGTCGAAGTGAACCGTGACGTCCATGTTGCGCGGGCATTTCGGGCCGCGCGCCAGTTTGTGGACGAAATAGCCCTTGCCGTCGTCGGTTTCGCTCAGGTCGTTGCGCAGATTGATCCGCACCCGCACGACTTCGTCGCAACCCGTGCCGCGCACGTACATATACAGCCCGTCCGAGTCGCCGCTGGGTGAAGATGAGAGGCCGCTGCCGCCCCCGCCGAACAGGTTCTTGAGAAATTGCATATTTCACCTCTGGCCGAGCGCGCATTTCAGCGCATTCTACCGCGAAGGCCGCCTTTTCCGAACAAAAAGGGCGGCCAATCTGACCGCCCCTCGCTTCATGGGTTGGCGCGAAACCCTCAGCCCGTCACCGGGATAGTGTTGATGTTGGCGTTCTGCTGGATGACAGCGTACTGCGCCGAAACCCAACCCACGATGCCGTTGAAGTTGACTTGCCACCAGGTGCTGTCAGCAGTGCGGCCGATAATCGGGGCGGTTGAGCCAATCGGCATGGTCGCCAGCTTGCTGGCCGACGTGCTCGGGCCGGTACGCACATTGACGGCATAGGGCGTCGCGGTGGCGATAGGCTGGCCGTCAGCGGCAGGTGGGGCAGGTGGTACTTGGGCGCCGGCATCCACCACCGGCACATTGGCCGGGCGGTCCACGCGCAGATAAACGCCCGAAGCCCACCCCTGTGTGCCGTGTACGTCGAGCAGATACCAGCGGCCGTCGGCTGATTTGCCGTAGACCGGGAACTCCTCGCCGAAGCGAATCTGTGTGACGACCGGGGCGCTCGAGCTGGGGGCCGCACGCACGTTGAGCTTGCCAGCCGTCACCCGCGCTGTCGCGAACGGGCCGCCCGTGACCGGGGGCTGTGTAGGACTTATGGCGCTGGTCGGTACCAGGTCGTACTGCAGATAGGCGTTGCCGCCGAACTGCACGTAGTCAATCTGCAGGCTGGTTTGCGCGGCAGGCACGGTGAAGGCGACGCTTTGCGGCTGGCCGGTCGCGCCGCCGAAGCGGTCAAGCACGAGTGCGCCGTTGACGAAGTAGCGCACGCCGTCATCCACCGAGAAGTTGGCCTGATACCCGCCCGGCGCGAGCATTTGAACGCTGGTGAAACGCGCCGACCAGTTGGTGGCGGGCATCGAGGGCAGGGGCGCTGCGCCGCCGGTGTTGAAGTTCGGCGTCGCCAGCGTCAGTATAGCGGCCGGGTCGCCGGAGAGCGTGGTATTCGCGTAATAGTAGGCCACCCACTGGCCCGAGCCGACTGGCGGATTGACCGGGAAGTTGGGCGGGCTGGGGTTGGTGGCCAGATTGGCGAAGCTGACGTAGACGAAGGCGGTTTCGGTCACTTCGCGGTAGTCCACCTGAATGTGGTACGTCCCGGCGGCCTGAACCGTAACATCGCCGCTCTGCAGCGTGCCGACGACGTTCGACGCGAAGGTGTCAATCACCGTCGTGTTGAAGTTGAACGTCACACGCACGTTATCATCGGCTTGGGCGTAGAAGCGGTACGTGCCCGGCTGCAGGAAGACATCGGTGGCCCAGCGTACCGAGAAGTGATCCACGCCCACGCCGTCTCCGGGGCCGCCCAGCCCCCAGTTGAAGGCGATGGCCGCGTCGTTACGGGTGAATGCAGGCGGATCGAGCAGATACTGATTATTGTAGTATTGGCCGATCCAGGTGGCGCTCTGAGCCTCGGCGGGCGCTGCCGGGAAACCGGCGGCCAGTACGAAGACCAGGGCCAGGACAGCCAAAACGGGCATCAGGCGGCGCATTACAACCTCCTATGTATTTCAGTGATGACCAATTCTGCTTGCATTATAGGCCGCATTGCGGGCGAACAGAGTTCTCGCCCGCCGAACGTGGATCAGCCGTCA
>JAEURB010000380.1 GCA_016788435.1 Anaerolineae bacterium
GCCAGCACGGCCGTCAGCACGTCGGCCGGGAAGGCCTGGTCATCCAGCCACGAGCGCAGGCGGCCACCAATGAACTCGATGACCTGATTCTGCACCTCGGCGCTGACCGGAACTGGCTGCACGCCGGCCGCCAGCGCCACCGCCGCCTCCAGATCCACGCTGATGTCCTTCTGGATCAGGATCTGGATGATACCGAGCGCGGCACGGCGCAGGCCGTACGGGTCGGCAGTGGACTGCGGCGCGAGCCCAACTGCGAACAACCCGACCAGGCTATCGAGACGGTCGGCGACCGCCAGCAGCAGCCCAGCATCGGAGGCAGGCAGCCCGTCGTCGGCGCTGCGCGGCAGCCAGTGCTCGTAAATGGCATCGGCCACTGCGCGGTCGAAGCCGCTGCGGAGCGCATATTCGCGTCCCATCGCGCCTTGCAGCGACGTCATTTCGACCACCATCTGCGTCGCCAGGTCGGCCTTGAGGACAGCCGCCGCTTCCTGGGCCGTCGCCGTTGGCCCTACGCCGGTGCCGAGCAGCTTGCCAAGCGGTTCGACCAGACGCCCGACGCGCTGATTCTTGTCGAACATCGAGCCGAGCTTCTCCTGGAAAGTGAGCGTGTTGAGGCGCGGCAGGAAGTCACGCAGCGTTTTCTGGGTATCCTGGCTGAAAAAGTACTCGGCGTCGGCAAAGCGGGCGCGCAGCACCTGCTCGTTGCCTTCCGCCACCAGATGGAGGTGCTGGCCGTCACCGTTGCGGACGGTGATGAAATACGGAAGCAGGTTACCTTGCGCGTCTTCGACGGCGAAATAGCGCTGCTTCTTGCGCATGACCGTGACGAGCACTTCGCGCGGCAGGCCGAGGTAGCGGGGATCGAACTTGCCGAGCAGCGCGGTGGGCGCTTCGACCAGATTGGCGACTTCATCGAGCAGCGCCGGGTCTTCGAGCACACGGCCACCCGCCTGCGCCGCCAGTAGCGCCACCTGGGCGTGAATGCGGGCTTTGCGCGCCGCCAAACTGAGGACAATTCCCTGCTTACCGAGCACTTCGGGGTATTCGGCGCTGGTGTTCAGCAGGAACTCGGGCGAACCAAAGGGCCGCAGACCGCGCGTCACGCGGCCACTGGCCAACCCCGCAACCTCGAATGGGATGACCGCCTCGCCGATGAGCGCCACCAGCCAGCGAATCGGCCGCGAGAAGGCCACGCCGCTTTGATTCCAGCGCATGGATTTGCCGAACTTGAATGACGCGATGAAAGCGGGCAGCGCTTCGGCAAGCACCTGCGCCGCCGGGCGGCCCTCCTCGAACAGATGTGCCACCACGTACTGCGACCCGTCAATCGTTTCGATCTTCAGGTCAGTGACAGCCACGCCCTTGCCACGCGCGAAGCCCTCGGCCGCCTTGGTTGGCACACCGCTGGCGTCATAGGCGCGGCCGGCCGACGGGCCTTTGGCGGTCAGTTCGCGGTCAGGCTGCACCGGCGCGACGTTCTTCGCGTGGACGACGAGGCGGCGCGGCGTGGCGAACACGCTAACGCCTTCGTGCGTCAGGCGCAGACCGGCGAACAGTTCCGGCGCGTTTTCGCCCAACTGAAAGAGCGCCGCGTCCACGTCGCCGGCCGGCAGCTCCTCGACACCGATCTCGATCAGCACATCGGCATGCCCCGCCGGGAACGCTGTGGCTTCGGCTGGTGCGGGGGCTGGCGAGGGGGCACCCCACAAGCCTTCCAGCTTGCTCATGGGATGTTGCATCTGCTCGCGCTGGTCGGCATAGGCGCGGGCGACTTTGCGCGTCATGTCACGCATGCGCCGGAAGAAGCTGGCGCGTTCGGTCACGCCAATCGCGCCACGCGCATCGAGCACATTGAACAGATGGCTGCACTTGAGCACATAGTCGTAAGCCGGGACAACCAGCCCAGCCTCCAGCGCCCGCTTACTTTCACGTTCGTAAATATCGTAGGTGGCCTTCAGGCCGTCCACGTCCGCCACTTCGAAGTAGTACTTGCAGTGCTCGACCTCGCTGCGGAACAGCACATCGCCATACAGCAGGCCGCCGTTCTGCCCGCCGAGCCAGTCCAGCTTCCACACCGAGTCCTTGCCCTGCAGCGGCAGCGCGATGCGCTCCAGCCCGTAAGTAATCTCGACGGAAACCGGGTTCAGCTCGATGCCACCCGCCTGCTGGAAATAGGTGAACTGCGTGATCTCCTGCCCATCCAGCCACACTTCCCAGCCGAGACCCCATGCGCCAAGCGCCGGGCTTTCCCAGTTATCTTCCACAAAGCGGATGTCGTGCTCGCGCGGGTTGATGCCGATGGCTTCCAGCGATTGCAGATACAATTCCTGCGGATTGCCGGGGTCGGGCTTGAGGATGACCTGGTATTGGTAGTAATACTGCATCCGGTTCGGGTTCTCACCGTAGCGGCCATCGTCGGGGCGCACGCTCGGCTCAACGTAGGCGGTGCGCCACGGTTCGGGGCCAAGCACGCGCAGCAGCGTCGCCGGATTGGCCGTACCCGCGCCGACCTGAACGTTATAGGGCTGCCACAGCACGCAGTTCTGGGCTAGCCAGAAGGCGTGGAGCTTCATCACAATTTCCTGAAAGTTCAGTGGTGCGGTCATGGACACGTCATCCGGTCTTCGCAAGCAGAAAAACGCGGCCATTATAGACGACGCAACCAATTCCTCCATGACGGGTTATTGAAGTCATGATGCGACTTAAGCGCCCCAATTCACCCCAACTCAAGCCGAAAGCGCTCAAGGCGCTGCCAGACGCCGAACTGGTCGAGCTGGCCAAAGGCGGGCGACGCGAAGCCTTCGGTGAGTTGTATGAACGCTACGCCGAGAAGATTTACAGTTACATCTATTTCCGCACCGGCAATCACCATGATGCGGAAGATCTGGCGGCGCGGGTCTTCTTCCGGGCAATGGCGCACATCGAGTCGTATACCGAGCGCGGCGTGCCGTTTCAGGCCTGGCTGTACCGCATCGCCCACAACCTCGTCGCTAACTGGCACCGCGATCAGGGCAGGCGGCGCATTATTCCGCTGGATGAGTTCATCGCCAGCAATATCAAGTCCGACCTGCCCGACAAGCAGGCGGAGGAATCGGAAGAGCGCGAGGCCCTCAAGCACGCCATCAACCGCCTGCCGGAGGAGCGCCGGCAGTTACTCGCCCTCAAGTTCGTGGACGGCCTGTCCAACGTCGAGATTGGCGAGATCATGGACCGCACTGAAGGGGCGATCAAGAGTTTGTATCACCGAACATTGATCGCCTTGCGCGACGACTTACAGGGCAGTTTGGGAATCGGGGAAGCGAGCGAACGGCTGTCATGATGATGAATTCTGCCCCAATGGATGACTTTCTGACCGCCGTCACCGATGCGGTGCTGCGCGGTGAGCGCAACACCAGCGGTATCGCCCGGCGTTATGGCATATCGGATGCCGATGCCGAACGGATCGTTCCGCTCATTCACGGCCTGAAATTCGCCCATAAGTCCGAGCGCCCTTCGTCGCAGTTCCGGCGCAAACTGTACCGCGACCTGATGGGCGCGCCCGAATACACGCTGGTCGAGCGCGTGCGCTATCTGCCGCCCAGCGTGCAGCTGGCTGCCGGCGCTGCTGTCAGCATCACCGCAGTCCTCCTGCTGATCGGCCGCTTTGGCCGGCCGGTCTTCCGTTTGCTTACCGGCCGGGCGCCAGTGCGTAGCCTCACCCCCATCTCACAGTAAGGAAGCTTCCGGAAACCGGGTGGCCCTCACCCGTAGTCCCTCTCCCTGAGGACTATGCATTACCCACATTTTGAGCGCTCCAGTGCCTGAGGCTGAAGGCGTCAGGCTATAGCTGCGACCCCTGAAGGGGCCTTCAACAACGGGCTTCAGCACATTGCCGGGCACAAGGGGCTAAAGCACCCCTGTTGAAGCCGGCTTCAGCTTCAGGCGGCAAACACAGCTCTTGCTTGACCTGGGGGTAAGGCATAGCCCGAGAGGAGAGGGAAATCAGCCCGCTTCGCGGGCCGTACACCCCTCCTCAATTTGCCGCGCGTAGACACGGCGGATCGGGAGAAGGGGCTGCGAGGCGAAGGCTTCAGGTGATGGGCGGACTTTGGTACGATAGTCGTGGACATTTGAAGCCGGATATTGACACGCACCGCCATTTTCCTGTATCCTTCTCATTCGCATGGGAAACGTCTTCCTCGCTGCCGGCATGAACTTTCTCCCTTTGAGCGGAACTCCGATTGCGGAATGCAGTGTACCTGCACTCCGCTGTTGACGTTGTTCGGTAGTGATGTCTCCAAACGTAGAGGAGCGGTACTTTGCAGCGGCTAACCGAAATCAAGAACTACGCCCGTACCCCCGACGTTCAGGAACTGCCGTCCCTGATTGAAGTCCAACTGGACTCGTTCAAGTGGTTCCTCGAAGATGGTCTGCTGGAACTGTTCGACGAGATCAACCCGATTGAAAGCTTCAACCACAACCTGAAGCTGTACTTCCCTGGCAAGAACAAGGTTTCTCAGGAACTGGGTCTCAAGTTCTATTTCGAGCCGCCCAAGTACACTGAGGAAATCGCCATCGAGCGCGACCTTTCCTACGCCGCGCCGCTGTATATCCGCGTGGCGCTCGTCAACGAGGAAGCCGGCGGCCAAGTCATCACCTCGGATATGTTCCTGGGTGACTTCCCGATCATGACCGACCAGGGCACGTTCATCATCAACGGCACCGAACGCGTCGTCGTCAGCCAGCTCATCCGCTCACCGGGCGTCTACTTCGATGTCGAGGAAGACCGCACCACCGGCCGCGTGCTGTCCACCGCCAAGCTGATCCCGGATCGTGGGGCGTGGATGGAGTTCGAAACGCGCAAGACCGACTATCTGACGATCAAGTTCAATCGCAAGCGCACGATTCCGGTGACGATTCTCCTGCGCGCGCTGGCAGCAATTGGCGACGGGCTGGATGACCCCAACTCACCGCTGCAAACCGGCAGCACCGAGGAACTGCTCGCGCTGTTCGAGGCAGTGGACAACAACCCGGATCATCAGTACATCAAGAAGACGATTGAGAATGAGCCGGCGTGGGATACGCTCATCAAGAAGGACCAGACCGTCGCGCAGGCCGCGCTCATCGAGTTCTACCGCCGAATGCGCCCCGGCGACCCGCCGACGCTCGACAACGCACGCAACTTCCTGATTGACCAGTTGTTCGACAAGCGCCGCTACGACCTCGAGCGCGTGGGCCGTTACAAACTCAATCAGCGTCTGCACCTCGACGGCAATGTGCCGCGCAGCCACCGGACGGTGACCAAGTACGACATCGTGCGTCTGGTTGAGCGGCTGATCGAGATCAACAATGGCCACGGTGGCCGCGACGATATTGACCACCTGGGCAACCGCCGCGTCAAGACTGTCGGCGAACTGATTCAGAACAAGCTGCGCGTAGGCCTGCGCCGCACCGAGCGTGTGGTCAAGGAGCGCATGTCGATCCGGGAATCGGACAACATCACGCCAGTGCAGCTGGTGAACATCCGCCCGATTGTGGCCGCCATCCGCGAGTTCTTCGGCTCGTCACAGTTGTCGCAGTTCATGGAACAGACGAACCCGCTGGCCGAACTGACGCACAAGCGCACGCTATCGGCGCTTGGCCCGGGCGGTCTGCGCCGCGAACGCGCTGGCTTCGACGTGCGTGACGTGCATCACTCGCACTACGGCCGTATTTGCCCGATTGAAACACCAGAAGGCCCGAACATCGGCCTGATCGGCCGTTTGGCCAGCTATGCCCGCGTCAACGAGTTCGGCTTCATCGAAACGCCGTACCGCAAGGTCATCCGCACGCTGCCGATCAACGACAGCGATCTCAACGGCCGAACGCTACGCGACGACGTAACCGACTCCAAGGACAAGGTCATCGCGGAAGAAGGCGCGATCCTTGACGACAAGCTGGTCGCGAAACTGGCGAAAGCCGGCATCACGGAAGTACCAGTCATGCCGTTCGTCAGCGCCGAAACCGAGTATCTGCCGGCCGACAAGGAAGACAACTACATCATCGCGCAGGCGAACGCCAAACTGGACGACAGACGCCAGTTCGCCAACGACCGTGTATCGGCCCGCCACGACCAGAAGTTCCTGAATGTAGCAGCGCGCAAGATTGACTATATGGACGTTGCGCCGCGCCAGATCGTGGGCATTAGCGCCGCGCTCATTCCGTTCCTCGAACACGACGACGCCAACCGCGCGCTGATGGGTTCGAACATGCAGCGCCAGGCTGTGCCGCTGCTACGCCCGGATGTACCGATTGTCAGCACCGGCATGGAAGCTCAGGCCGCCCGCGACTCGGGCCAGGTGCTGGTGACGGACGTGGATGGCGAAGTCATCAGTGTGCAGGGCGCGCAGATCGTCGTGCGCGAGGAATCCGGCGACCTGCGCACGTTCAAGCTGCGCAAGTTCAACCGTTCCAACCAGTCCACCTGCGTCGATCAGCGCCCGGTAGTCGATAAGGGCGAGATCGTGCGCAAGGGGCAGGTCATCGCCGACAGCTCCTCGACGTGGCGCGGCCAGATCGCGCTCGGCCATGACGTGCTGGGCGCGTTCCTGAGCTGGGAAGGCGGCAACTACGAAGACGCGCTCCTCATCAACGAGGAACTGCTGCGCCAGGACAAGTTCACCAGCATCCACATCGAGAAGCACGAGGTGGAAGCCCGCGATACCAAGCTTGGCCCTGAGGAAATCACCTACGACATTCCGAACGTCGGCGAGGACGCACTGAAGGACCTCGACGAACTGGGAATCATCCGCATCGGCGCGGAAGTTGGCCCGAACGATATTCTGGTCGGCAAGATCACGCCGAAGGGCGAGAAAGAACTCAGCCCGGAAGAGAAGCTGCTGCGCGCCATCTTCGGTGAGAAGGCCCGTGAAGTGAAGGACTCGTCGCTGCGCCTGCCGCACGGCGAAAAGGGCAAGGTGGTAGATGTCAAGACCTTCACCCGTGAAGAGCACCCAGACCTGCCGGCTGGTGTCGAAAAGATGGTGCGCGTGGGTGTGGCTCAGAAGCGCAAGCTGACGGTTGGCGACAAGATGGCTGGCCGCCACGGCAACAAGGGCGTGATTTCGAAGATCGTACCGATTGAGGACATGCCCTATCTGCGGGATGGCCGCGTCATCGAAATCATCCTCAACCCGCTCGGCGTTCCTGGCCGCATGAACATTGGCCAGGTACTGGAGATCCACCTGGGTTACGCAGCGGACCGCCTCGGATTCCGCGCCATCACCCCGGTCTTCGACGGCGCTGAGGAAGACGAGATTCAGGCCGAACTGGGCCGCGCGTGGATGATTGACCGCGCCTGGGCCGACGTCACCGAGCGCGCGTGGCAGTGGCTGGCAACCTTCGAGCACAACCCGGAAGACTACGAAGACGACGACGAAGTGCGCCGCTATTACGTCGCCGAGTGGCTCGTCCCGCTGGGCTACGACCCCGACCGGCTGGCCTACGAACAGCATTACGCCCGTCGTTCGGTGCTGCGCGAATGGTTGCGCGAGAAGGGTTACGACCCGGACGGTGTGTTGCTCTTCGACACGACGGATGTTCCCAACAGCGAACGAGTGGTGATTGACCGTGCGGCGTTTGATGCCTCGGTTCGGCTTTGGATCGCGGAATACGCCCCGGAACTTGAAGTCCCGGCCGGCCTGACGGGCGCGGAACTGCTGCCCTACGCCGACCAGGCGATGTTCACCTCGGGCCAGCCGGTGCCGGTGTACGGAAAGCACATCCTGTTCGATGGGCGCACAGGCGACCCGTACGACCAGTCGGTGACGGTCGGCATGATCCATATGCTCAAGCTGGCGCACCTGGTCGAGGACAAGGTACACGCCCGCTCAACCGGCCCGTACAGCCTCGTCACGCAGCAGCCGTTGGGCGGCAAGGCGCAGTTCGGCGGCCAGCGCTTCGGCGAGATGGAAGTATGGGCGCTCGAAGCCTATGGCGCGGCCTATACGCTGCAGGAAATGCTTACCGTCAAGTCGGACGACGTACAGGGCCGCGTGGCCACCTACGAGTCGATCATCAAGGGTGAGCCGATCAAGGAGCCGAGCATCCCGACGTCGTTCCGCGTGCTGGTGAAGGAACTGCAAAGCCTCGGCCTGGCGGTCGAGGCGATCACCGAGGATGGTGAAGTCATCAAGTTCGGCAAGGACGAGGAACGGCGCAACCCGCCCAAGCCCTCGATCCCGTTCGAGTTCCCGTCGCCGGACTCGCCGTTCGACATGGAATAGGGCGCAAGCCCCGGAACGCTCAACGCCGCACCCGTTTGGATGCGGCGTTTTGTTTGGCCAGCCTGCCTGGCCCAGCCTTGTAAACCGGGATCACGTCAGCCCAATCCCGCTGTGCAAACGGCGCTGCAAGCGCCATACTCTCTTCGATTCTACCTAGTCAATGCGCTACCACCGATGAACGTCTCCCCACTCCACGACTGGAATCTTACGCCAACCGAAGCCATCGCGCTGCAGAAACAGATGGCCGCGCAGGTGCGCCCGGATGACCCGTTCGATAGGACGGCTGTGCGGCTGGTCGCCGGGGTGGATGTGAGCGTCAAACGAGACGAGCACGGGCAGCGCCAATCGCGGGCAGCCGTGGTCGTGCTCACCTTCCCGGAGATGGCGATCATCGAAACGGTGCGCTGGCAAATCCCGACGCCATACCCGTATATCCCCGGCCTGCTCACCTTCCGCGAAGGGCCGGTGCTGGCCGAGGCGTTCCGGCAACTGCGCCACGAGCCAGACGTCTTTGTATTCGATGGGATGGGGATCATTCATCCGCGCCGCATCGGCATCGCAGCGCATATGGGGCTGTGGCTGGAGCGCCCGACGATTGGCGTGGGGAAAACGCATCTGCTCGGCGATTACGAGACCCCGCCAGACGAGCGCGGGGCATGGTCACCGCTGATTGACCACGACCAACTACTCGGGGCCGTGCTGCGCACCCGCGAGCGCGTCAAGCCGATCTACGTGTCGGCCGGGCATCGCATGAATTTACCCGCCGCGCTGGAGATTGTGATGGCCTGCACCCGACACTATCGCCTGCCCGAACCGATCCGGGCGGCGCACAAGGCGGCGGGAGAGATGGATTAGCCTTCGTCAGTGTCCCTCGCGTCCTTCGCGGGGGATTATCGGCCGCGTCCCGCTTCCTGATTTCGGTAGTAAGCCATTCGGTGAGGAATGCGCTTAAGTACGACTCCCGCGTCAACGCCGGCTGCGCGAGCGCGCGACAAGTTCCTTCGGCAACTCGACGGTGATTTTGACCGTCGTCATGGTTATATCCCTTCCCACATCGCCTGCAGCACGCTCAGATCGTCCACTACCCGCGTAGCGCCCAGATCGGGATTGACCGCAGCCGTCTCGCGCGTCTCGATTCCCGTCAGCACCAGCGCCGTTTGCAAGCCAACCGCCTGTGCCCCGGCGATGTCGGTGTCAAAGCGGTCGCCGATCATCAGCGATTCTTCCGGCCGCGTGCCCAGCACTTCGAGCGCCGCCTCGAACATATGCGGCGCGGGCTTGCCCATTACCAGCGGCTGCTGACCACAGGCGGCGGCCAGCATCGCGAGAATACTGCCCGCCCCCGGCGAGGGGCCATCCGGCATCGGGAATGACGTGTCGGGGTTGGTGCCGATGAACAGCGCGCCGCCCTGAATCAGGCGCATCGCCCGCCACGCCTTCTCATAGGTGAACTGGCGGTCAATGCCGGCCACGACAACGGACACATCGGCATCGGCGAGGACGAAACCGGCCTGTGTAACCAGCGCCCGCAGCCCGTCACCGCCAACCACGTACACCTGCGACCGGGCCGGCAAATGTGCCTTCAGGTAGCGCACGGTGACCACGCCGGAGGTGATGATGTGTTCAAGCGGAACCTGGCCGAGGCCCAGCCGCTGTAATTTGTCCTCGTAATCCACTGGTGCTTGCCCGCTGTTGTTGGTGGCCAGCACAAACGGAACGGCCCGCGCGCGCAGAAAATCCAGGAACGGAGGCGCGGCAGGGATCACTTCGTTGCCCCGCCACAGCACGCCGTCCATGTCGAAGATGACCGCGCGAACAGGCATTTGTGAGGTCATGCGAACTCCTGACGATGAGTGCCGAGTTGAGAGTTGAGTGGGTGATTATACGCCTCGCGCCACGCTACAATCCATGCGTCGCGCATCATTCAACACGCAGTCACGTAACGCTCGACTCGAAACTGGTCGCTGGAGCAGCCATGACTTTCTCGATTGTCGCCTATGAACCAGCCGAAGCAGCATGGGGCGTGGCCGTCGCTAGCAAGTTTCTGGCCGCGGCAGCGGTCGTTAGTTGGGCGCAGGCGGGCGCAGGCGCAGTCGCGACGCAAGCCAGCGCCAAACTCCCGTTCGGGCCGCGCGGCCTGAAGCACATGGCGCAGGGTGTCAGCGCGGGCGCAGTGCTAGCGGCCCTGCTGCGCGAAGATGATGGCGGGTTGCACCGGCAGGTAGGCATGGTAGATGCGCTCGGCGGGACGGCAGCGCACACAGGAGCGGAGTGTTTATCGTGGGCTGGCCACCGGATTGGCGCGGGTTTCACCTGCCAGGGCAACATCCTCACCGGGCCGGAGGTGCTGGAGGCGATGGAAACGGCTTTTCTGAGCGCCGGCGGCGAACTGGCCGACCGCTTGCACGCAGCGCTGCTGGCCGGAGACCGGGTGGGCGGCGACCGCCGTGGGCGGCAGTCGGCCGGGCTGCTCGTCGTCAAGGCGGGCGGGGGCTATGGCGGCGACAACGACCGGTATCTCGATTTACGCGTGGATGATGACCCTGACCCGGTGCTGCGGCTCGGCGGCCTGCTGCGAGCGCATCACCTGTTCTTTGGCCAGGTCAACCCGGCGGACCGCCTGCCGATTGATGACGCGCTGGCCCGCGAACTACGGGGCATTTGCCTGCGGGCCGGGGTGACCGAGCGCAATCCGGGCGGCGAATGGGACGACGAAGCCCGCCGCGTCTTCGAGCGGCTGGCCGGCGCCGAGAACCTCGAAGAAAGATGGCCCGCTGGCGACGAAACGGCGATTGACGGCGTGGCGCTGGCCTATCTGCGCGAGCGCTTCCCCGCCTCGTGATCGCGCCGCCCGGCCTGTCGCTGGACCTCAGCCCGACTGCACGCCGCCAACTGGTGCGCTGGGCCGCGGTGTGCATTTTGTTGTTCGCGGCCGGGGTGCGCTTCGCTGCTCTGAACCGTGACGCCCGCTTCCACCCGGATGAGGCGCTCTTTGCGAACTTCGCGCGCCACGCCGCCGTACAGGGCGACTGGCTGCTGGGCGGCAACCTCGACAAGCCGCCGCTTGCGATCTACGCTTCGGCGCTGGGGATGACATTCTTCGGCATTCAGCCGCTGGCCAACGGCGTCCTCGACCTGAACATCTACACGGGCGAATTTACGGCGCGGCTGCCGTCCACGCTGGCCGGCGTCGTCTGGGCCGCCGTGATGATGGCGCTGGCGAAACGGCTCTACCACCGAAACAGCCTCGCGTTGTGGGCCGGGCTGCTGGCGGCCTGTTCACCACTGGCTATATTGTTCAGCGCCTCGGCCTTCACCGACGGCTGGCTGCTGCTGTGGATGGGGGCCGCGCTGTGGGCTTCCGCTGGCCGACACTGGGTTTGGAGCGGCGTTTGCCTGGCACTGGCCTTTGCTACCAAACAGCAAGGCCTCGTCTATCTGCCGCTGGCTGCCGGGGTTGGATGGGCGCTGCACGGATGGTCGTGGCGGCTCGCGGCTGGCCTGGCCGTCCCACTTGGAGCGGGCGTCACGCTGTTTGCGGCATGGGATGGTCTGCGCACCGGTTCGCCCTCCGTATTTGAACTGGCGGCGGCCAATAATGCGCCCAAGGGACTCGTTCCGGCTGGCGCGCTGGCCGAACGCGCCGGGCAATGGCTGAACACCGGCCGTGGCTTATTCGGATCAGCGACTACCCTGTTCGCGCTGCTGATTACCGCGTTCACGCTGCGCAGTCTGTTCCGCCGTCCGGTTACGCAGCGCATGAGAGCCGATTTCGTGCTGGCCGCCTTCGTGCTGGTCTACCTACTGGCGCACCTGCTGATAGCCTTCAACCTCTACGACCGCTACTGGCTACCGCTGCTGCCGCCGCTGATCCTGCTGGCGTTGCGGGCCGGAAGCTGGGCCTACGCGCTGCTATCGCGCCTGATCATGCGGGCGGAGATCCAGATCGCCGCCATCGTCATGGGGCTGGTGCTGCTGGCGGCTGGCCTCGATGCCGCAGCGGGAAACTCGGGCGCGGCGGGCGGCCTGGATGACAGCTTTGCGCAGCAGCCCGCCGTAGATGATGCGGCGGCATGGCTGACGGCGCAGCATGTGGGAGCCATCGTCTATGACCGCTGGCTCGGCTGGCAGCTGGGCTACTATCTGGGGGCGTGGAGCGACAAGCGGCTGACGTATTTCCCCGATCCTGTGGCGTTGGCCGAAGCGGCGCTGGTGTTGGATGAGCGCGAGCCGCGCTTCTTTCCTGTACCCTCAGCTGTGGACGCCGGCGCGTGGCTGGAGAGCCTGACAGCAGATGGCTTCAAGGTGGAGAAGGCAGCTGAGGTACGCGGGATTACGATCTATCAGTTGACGCCGCCGGAATGATGGACACCTCCGACGCTCAAATCTTCGGGCGCTTGATCCGCTGAAGGGTTTTGGTGTTGCGGATTGGTTTGGTGCGGCGCTGCACGGCCGTCGGCGCCTTGTGATCCACACCATCCCCGTAATCCTGATCGCCAATCGAAGCCGTCACGGCCGGGAAGCGTTTGGCCCAACGCTGCATAAACTCGTCCAACCACTCGGTCTCGATGCGCGTCAGTTCCATCAGGTAGGAGAACATCTCGATCTCCTCCTGCGCCTTCGAACGGTCGGTAATACCACGCAGCAGCGCGTCGGTTTGCTGGTTGAGCGCCGCCCGCCGGGCTTTCAGCGCCTGGTAGACCATGGCTGGCCGCAGCGCCCGCAAGCTGGAAAGCGCCAGCGCGAAACCGTTCATGGACATGGGGTAGCGCAGCAGCTCGCCGAGTGCGGTTTGCAGCGTGCCGCTGCCGGCCTCGGAAATGGTATAGACCGTTTGTCCGTCCACCGGGCTGTGCTCGACCAGACCCTGGGCGGCCAGCCGCTTGAGCACATCCACGATTGCGCTGCGACTGTAAACCAGCCAATCGCCGACGCCGCGCACGGCCAGTTCGCGGTCAAGCTCGATCAGCGTGGTGCTGCTTTCACCGAGATATGTGAGGATGACGAGTTCGAGATCGGAAAGCATGCCGGATGTTTCAGGCATCGGCAGCGACGGCGCGGCCCGTTTCAAGGATTTCGAACACCGTCTTGATCAGGTTGTTGCCCATGTAGGTCTTGGTTACGTAGCGGTCAGCGCCCGCCACCAGCGCGGCGCGAATTTCCATTGGCCGCGCAGCATCGGCCAATACAATGACCGGAATGCGGTCGTACTGCGGCCGGTTGCGCATCTGCTTGAGCAGCTCAATTCCCGAAATATCCGGCAGCGCCAAATCCATGATCAGCACGTCCGGCAGCATCCCGTTGCGCAGCAGGCGCGCCCCAGTTGCGGCGGTGGCCGTAGCCGCCAGATCGAACTCCGGGCGGTTCAGCAGGAACTCAATCAGGCGCAGTTCCTCGGCATTACCCTCGATAATCAGAATTCGCTTCTTCGCTGCCGGCTTGTCAACCACGCCTACTATCCTTCACTGGATCAAGGTACACGTCAGAAGGCTGAATGAAACACAAAGGTACTGCGCGTATCTCATTGCGATCACAATCCTATGCCAATTCGCGGGTCATAGCAAGCGGAACCTGCCATGAATTTCCACCGAAAGCCCTGCGTTGGCGAAACCTGAGCGCCGCGCTATGATTCGGCGTGGATCGGCTCCATCGGCCGACAGGCTCGCGCTGCTCAACCGGAGTTCTCACATGCGCCTGACGCTGTCCCGCGTCGCACTACCCGTTTCGGCGGCCGTGCTGCTGCTCACCGCAGGCTGCTACCGGCAGGCAGGCGAGGCTATCGCGCCGACGTCCACCGGCCAGGTGCAGGTTGCGGTCACGCGCCAGCCACCGGTGGATATGGCCGTCCTGCCGCCCGGCGATTTGACGAACATTCCGGTGCCGACCAGCGAACAGCCCGCCACCAACGCCCCTGCACCGCTTGAGCCAGCGACTCCACCCAGTATACCCACTTCGACGGTGGGGCTGGTGATTCTCACATCTACTCCACAGTATATAACGCCGCAGATGCCGCTGGACTTCACCACGCCCGACACGCCGGCGCCGACGGTTGCGCCCGTACTCGATACGGTCTCTCTCACGCGCACGCCGGGCGGGCCGCAGTCGTTCGTGCTGCCGAACTCATCCGACCTGCTAGCGACGCCCACCAACCTGCCAGGCGTGGACGACCCGTGCCTCTACGTCATTCAGCCGGGCGATACGCTGTATGCTATCGCGCTGGCTAACGGCTACACGGTGGCCGAAATCGTGGCCGCCAATCCGGAACTCGGTGGCGCGGCGGCGGTCATTCAGCCGGGCGACCCGCTGATTCTCCCGCTGCCTGAATGCGTGGCCGAAGCGACAGCCGATGCCGATGGCAGCGTGCCCGCCGCCACGCGCGCCCCTGCTCTCCTGCCGACAGCGGCGCAGGCGCAGCCCGATGGTGCGCAGGTACATGTGGTGCAAGCGGGCGATGTGCTGGTCAATATTGCCAATCGCTATGGCACAACCGTGAGCGCCATCGTGCAGGCCAACAATTTGTCGAACCCGAACGCGCTGCAAATCGGCCAGGAGTTGATCATCCCACCCCGGCCGGGGCAGTAGCGGCCGGCCCAAGGCGCTCCAGCGTGGCAGCACGGATTACTACGTCATCGAAGCGGACATCCACCTCCCCGCCCTCAGGAACTGCTGCGGTCAGGCCAGCATAGCCGCTAGCGAACAGTTGGTCGTGCGCTTCGGCCACGAACTGGCCGTTGACGTAGAGCGCCAGATAATCGTCCACGCACACAATCCGGATACGGTTGATAGCGCGCCCCTGCTGAATGGCATCGGTGCGCGTCCACGGGATGATCGGCAGCACTTCCTTCGCCGCGCCGCGCCGCAGGGTGTAGTAGCCATCGCCGCTGATGAAGAAGAAGTAGCCATCACCGTTATTCGACGGTGACGCCCGGCACATCAACCCAAAGGCGTTGTCGCTGTAATCGGAAAGCTGCTCGGCATCGGCCTGAATCACGACATCAGTGTGAACGCTGGAATTGAGCGTCCAGGTGAACCCGCCGTCCCATGCGCGGGCATGGTAAGCGCCATTTTCAACGGCGAATACCACCTTCTGGTCCCGGTTGACGTAGTTCTCCCACTCGTAATCGTGGTCGAAGCGAACCGTTTGCAGCGTTGCGCCCACGTCTACCGTTTCGCTGGGCCGCGCCTGGCAGCCAGCCAAGACGGCCAGCCCGATGACCATTCCGAACCAACTCATACGTTGCCGCTTCATGGGCCCATCATAGAAGGGGCAGAGTGCGAATACCAGCGCATTGTGGATGAGAAATCGCCGGAATCGCCCTATTGGCAGGCAGATTCGTGCCCTTTCACGAGCTTTTCCGGTTTCTCGCTGTTTGGCCGTCTGTAACCCCGATGTATAATTTGCAGTCAGGTGGCCAGTACTCCTGGCCAGAACGTTGGCACAAGTCAGTGGCAGGCGGCATCATGATCGAAGTTGTGATTGACAGTATCCGCGTCAGCCTGATGTCTCAGTATCGCGTTGTCATTCTGAAAGACGTAAACAGTGACCGGTATGTGCCCATCTGGATCGGGCCGTGCGAAGCGGACGCCATCACCATTGAACTGCAGGACATGCCGCCGCAGCGCCCGCTGACCCACGACCTGCTTCGGAATGTCATCCGCGAACTGGGTGGACAGGTGGTGCACATCTTCATCAACGACCTGCGCAGCGATGTGTACTTCGCGCGGATCGTGATCGAAGTGAGCGGCCAGCAAATCGAGATTGACTCACGGCCCAGCGATGCCCTGGCCCTCGCCGTGCGCGTGAAAGCGCCGATCTTCGTTTCGGATACCGTGATGGAACGGGCGGTCATCGAGCCGGAGGAAGACGTTGAGCACACCGCTCCGCCGTCGGTCAGCGACATTCCCGAAGACCAGTTGAGCGCGTTCAAGGACTTCGTCAACAGCCTCGATCTCGATGATCTGGACGACGAAGAAGAATAAGCCCGTCCGGCGCCCGTCGCGGCGCTCGCGAAAATCAGGCGAACGGCGGACCGCACCTGCGTGACGCCGTTTTGTGTCTGTGTAAGAGAGAAGTTGAAAGTTGAAAGCACGAAACGTTAGCCAGACCAGAGTGAGTTCCTCAAGTTGAAAGTTCAAAGTTGAAAGCACAAAACGTTAGCCATACAGAAATTAGTACCATTGCCAACCTCAGCAGGGAGCGTTCAGTCTACCGGTTGGGATGGACCATACCTGTTCAACCTCAGCACTCAGCACTCAGAGAGTGTCTTAGAATCGGAAGGTGTACTCGTCATTTGCCCTCACCCTTAATCCCTCTCCCTGAGGGAGAGGGAAATGTGCCCGCGCAGCGGGCGGTTCACCCCTTCGCCATGAGGGAGAAGGGGCTGGGGGATGAGGGCTGGCGCGCACGTTTCAAACGCGCTCTCAGCACTCATTACGTTCAATTCTTACCTCTCAGCTTTCAACTACTCCCATGAGCGCGCTGCCTACGCAGGCCCCTTTCAGCCAGGAAGCCGAAGAAGCCGTCCTCGGCGCGATCCTGATCAATCCGGATTCGTACCTGACCATCGCCTCGTTCCTGACGACCGATGACTTCTTCATCCTGCGCCACCGGCATATATGGGATGCGCTGTCCCGCATCAGCCAGCGTAACGAGAAGCCAGACTTTGTGACGGTGCAGGATGAACTGCGGGCGATGGGACAGCTTAACGAAATCGGCGGCCCGGCCTTCATCCTCAACCTGATCAACAATACGCCGACGTCCATTCACGTCGAGGTCTACGCCCACCTCGTCGAACGCGCCAGTACACGGCGCAAGCTGCTCACCGCAGCCGACCAGATCAAGGGGCTGGCGCTGGACGAGACGCTCAATTTGGAGCGCGTCGTCAGCGAAGCGGAAACGCGGCTGTTCGGCGTCACCGAAACGACGGTTCGCCGTGATGTTCAGCCTATCAGCGCGGCCATCAACGAGTACTTCGAGCGCGTTGAACTGCTCATGCAGTCGCCAACGGCCATGCAGGGCCTGCCGACCGGCTTCCGCGATCTCGACGAACTGCTGGGCGGCCTGCAGCGCAGCGACCTGCTGATCTTCGCCGGACGGCCTGGTATGGGAAAAACGAGCTTTCTGCTGAGCGTGGCGCTCAACGCCGCCAAGGTGGACGCCCGCATCGCCATTTTCACGATGGAGATGGGCGCCGACCAGATCGTGCAGCGATTTTTGGCCATGGAGTCTGGCATCAACACCCAGAAGCTGCGCACCGGCCACCTCAGCCAGCAGGAATACAGCAAGTTCGTCCATTCGGCCGGTAATCTGGGTATATTGCCCATTTTCATAGACGACACGCCTTCAATGACGCCGGTGCAGATGCGCACCAAGTGCCGCCGTATTCAGCACGAGTTCGGCCTCGACCTGGTGATTGTGGACTACCTGCAGCTCATGAGCGGTGGCGGTACGTTCGAGAACAACCGCGTGCAGGAGATCAGCTACATCAGCCGCAACCTGAAGGAGATGGCCCGCGAACTGCAAGTGCCCGTCTTCTCGGCCGCGCAGCTTTCGCGCGCCGTCGAGCAGCGGCAGGACAAGCACCCGCAGTTGAGCGACCTGAGGGAGTCGGGATCGCTTGAGCAGGACGCAGATATCGTCGCCTTCCTCTATCGCGAGGTAGTTTACAATGAGGCGGCCGAGAACCCGAACAAGGCGGATGTTATCATCGCCAAGCACCGCAACGGCCCGACAGGTTCGATCTCGCTGCACTACGAAAACCAGTTGACCAAGTTCCTTGATGCGCGCCCGCACAAAATTGACCTGAGCAGCTACTGAGTCCGTCATGGCCCGTTTCACCGGATTTCGCGCCACCAGTTCCCGCATGTTTTCGCTGCCGGCCGCTTTCGTGGACGACCTGCTGCCGCTGGTCGATCATCTGGGCGAATTACAGGTGACGCTGTTCTGCATGTATGCTGTGCAGCAGCGCGAGGGCCAGTTCCGCTATCTGCTGCGCGCGGACATGGCGAACAGTTCTGCGCTGCTGGCCGCGCTGGCCGCCGCCTGCCCTACTCTGCCACCGCAGGAGGCGCTGGACGACGCGCTGGACAGGGCTATCGGGCGCGGCAGTTTGCTCGTGGCACAGGTCGCAACGGCCGAGGACGGGGAAGCGGTGACGCTCTATTTCGTCAATGGCCCGGCGGGGCGCACAGCTATCGAGCAGATCGCGCGCGGCGGCTGGCGGCCGGGTGACGATGGCCGCCCGGTGGATATCCTGCCTGAACGCCCGACCATCTATCGGCTCTACGAGGAGAATATCGGCCCGCTCACGCCGATGATCGCCGAGTCACTCAAAGACGCCGAACTGGAGTATTCTGCCGTATGGGTCGCCGATGCGATTCGCATCGCGGTGGAACAGAACGCGCGAAGCTGGCGCTATGTGCAGTCGGTACTGGAGCGCTGGAGAAAAGAAGGACGCACGCCTCATGAAACCGCTCCGGGATCTGATGAACAGGACGGACAGCGATTCGTCCGCGGGAAATATGCCGGCTTCATCGAACACTAGCCCGGTCGATGGGCTTT
>JAEURB010000248.1 GCA_016788435.1 Anaerolineae bacterium
CGGCGAGGCCGACGCGACGAGCGGCGATTTCAGCGGCAGGTTCAGGTAAGTCGTGCTCAGATCAACCATGACAGCGTTCCCCTATTCCTTGCCGTTGGCGGCCGTCGTACGAGAGGCCAGATAGCTGTAGTAAGCCCAGCGTTCATCCGCGTCCACCTGCGCTTCGGCGAAGAACTGGCGGGCGGCTTCGGGCTTGCTGAGTTCGAGCATCCGGAAGCGGTTTTCCATGCGCATGAAATCGGCCACCGGGATTTTCGGCGCCTTCGAGTCGAGCACCATCGGGTTCTCACCGCGGCCGGCGCGCTCGGGGTTGTAGCGGAAGAGCAGCCATTGGCCGCTTTCGACCAGCGCCTTCTGGTTGCGCATGGCGGTCGTCATGTTGATGCCGTGCGCGATGCAGTGGCTGTAGGCGATGATGAGCGACGGGCCGTCGTAGGCTTCAGCTTCGAGGAAGGTGCGCAGCGTTTGTTCGTCGCGCGCGCCCATCGCCACGCGAGCCACATAGACATGGCCGTAAGTCATCGCCATCATGGCGAGGTCCTTCTTGCGCGTCGGCTTGCCGCCGGCGGCGAATTTGGCGACTGCACCGCGCGGCGTGGACTTCGACATCTGGCCGCCGGTGTTCGAATAGACTTCCGTATCGAGGACGATGATGTTGACGTTACGGCCGCTGGCCAGCACGTGATCGAGGCCGCCGAAACCGATGTCGTAGGCCCAGCCGTCGCCGCCGACGATCCAGACGTTGCGCTTGACGAGATTGTCGGCCAGCACGAGCAGGCGTTGCGCCTCGGGCGATTGCGCGCCTTCCAGCAACTGCTTGAGTTCGGCCACGCGCTGCCGCTGTTCGTAGATGCCGGCCTCGTCGCTCTGGTCAGACTGAAGCAGTCCGCTGACCAGCGCTTCCGGCAGGTCGCCGGCCAAACGCGCCAGGATTTCGGTCGCTTCTTCAGCCTGTTTGTCGAGCGCGACGCGCATGCCGAGGCCAAATTCAGCGTTGTCCTCGAACAGCGAGTTAGCCCAGGCCGGGCCGCGCCCGTCGTTGTTCTTCGCCCAGGGTGTCGTCGGCATGTTGCCGCCGTAGATGGACGAGCAGCCGGTGGCGTTGGCGATCACGGAGCGGTCACCAAAAAGCTGCGAGATCAGCTTGAGGTACGGGGTCTCACCGCAGCCAGAGCAAGCGCCGGAGAACTCGAACAGCGGCTGCTGGATTTGCTGCTGGCGGATGCTGCCGACCTTGATGTTGCGGCGGTCAAGCTCTGGGAGGCCCCGGAAGAAATCCCAATTGACCTGTTCCTCGTCCTTGATTTCGGCCGGCGGCGTCATGTTGATCGCCTTGTGGTTGGCGGCCGACTTGCTCTTGGCCGGGCACACGTCCACGCAGATGCCGCAACCTGTACAGTCGAGCGGCGAGACCTGGATCGAGTACTTCATGCCGGCGTATTCGGCATCCTTGGCCGGCATGGACTTGAAGCCCCCCGGCGCGCTGGCCAGTTCGGCCTCGTCGTAGACCTTGATACGGATAACGGCGTGCGGGCAAACCATCGCGCACTTGCCGCACTGGATGCAGATGTCGGGGTCCCAGACCGGAATGGTGTCGGCCAGGTCACGCTTCTCGTACTGCGTCGTCCCTGTCGGATAGACGCCGTCCACCGGAAGCTGGCTGACGGGGATCAGGTCACCGCGCCGGGCGACCATCTGGCCGAGCACGTCGTTGACGAAGGCCGGTGCTTCGCCCATGATGGCCGGGCGCATCTGGATGGTGCTGGTGACGGCCGAGGGGACTGCGACCTCGAACAGGTTCTCGATGGTCGTATCCACCGCCTGCACGTTACGGGCGACGACATCGGCGCCCTTCTTGCCGTAAGTCTTCTCAATCGAGTGCTTGATGGCCGCGATGGCTTCCTTGCGCGGGAGCACGCCGGAGATGGCGAAGAAGGCCACCTGCATGACCGTGTTGATGCGCCCGGCCATACCGGCCGCCCGCGCTACACCGTCGGCGTTAATCACGTAGAACTTGAGGTGCTTGTGGACGATCTGCTCCTGCACGCTGCGCGGCAGGCTGGCCCATACTTCGTCCTTGTTGTAGCGCGAGTTGAGCAGGAACACACCGCCATCCACCGCCTCGTCGAGCATGGCGTAACGGTCGAGGAAGGCTTCCTGATGGCAGGCGACGAAATTGGCCCGGCTGATCAGGTATGGCGCGCGGATCGGACGCGGCCCGAAGCGCAGATGCGAAACTGTCGTCGAGCCAGACTTCTTGGAGTCGTAGACGAAGTAGCCCTGCGCGTAGTTGCCGGTTTCCTCGCCGATGATCTTGATCGAGTTCTTGTTCGCGCCCACTGTGCCATCGGCGCCAAGGCCGTAGAAGACGGCGCGCACGACATCGTCTGGCTCAATCGAGTAGTCTGGGTCTACCGGCAGGCTGGTGTGGGTGACGTCGTCCACAATGCCGACCGTGAAGTGATTCTTCGGGCGCGGCGCGGCCAGATTGTCGTAGACGGCCTTGACCATCGCGGGGGTGAACTCCTTCGACGACAGCCCGTAGCGGCCGCCGACGATGACGGGCATCGCCTCGCCCTGCCAACCCTCGAAGAAGGCCGCGATAGTATCGGTATACAGGGGTTCGCCGGCGCTGCCCGGTTCCTTGCAGCGGTCGAGCACGGCGATCTGGCGAACGGTGGCCGGGAAGGCGTCGAGGAAGCGGCGCACATCGAACGGGCGGTACATACGCACCGTTAACACGCCGACCTTTTCGCCCTGTGCGTTCAGGGCATCGGCCGTCTCCCAGGCGGTTTCCGCGCCTGAGCCCATAATCACAATCACGCGCTCGGCATCGGCCGGGCCGTCATACTGGTAAAGCTGGTACTGGCGGCCTGTGCGGGCGGCCAGCGCATCCATCTTGGCCTGCAGGATGTCCGGCGCGGCATCGTAGAACGGATTGACCGTCTCGCGGCCCTGGAAGTAGGTATCCGGGTTCTGGGCCGTACCGCGCAGCGTCGGGTTGTCCGGCGTCATGGCGCGGGCGCGGAAAGCGGTAATACGCTCGTCGCTGATCAGGGCGCGCAGGTCGTCATCTTCGAGGAACTCGATCTGGTTGACCTCGTGCGAGGTGCGGAAACCGTCGAAGAAGTGCAGCACCGGCACGCGCGTTTCGAGTGTCGCGGCGTGCGAAATCAGCGCGAAGTCGTGGGCCTCCTGCACACTGGCCGACGAGAGGAGCGTCCAGCCCGTCGAGCGCACCGACATGACGTCGCTGTGATCGCCGAAGATGGACAGGCCCTGCGCCGCCAGCGAGCGGGCCGCAATATGGAAGACGACCGGCGTTAATTCGCCGGCGATTTTGTACATATTTGGAACCATGAGCAGCAGGCCCTGGGAGGCCGTGAAGGTGGTCGCCAGTGAGCCGGCCTGCAGCGCGCCGTGAATTGCGCCCGCCGCGCCGCCCTCGCTCTGCAACTCCACCACCTGCGGCACGGTTCCCCAGAGGTTCTTCTGCCCCTTCGAGTTCCACTCATCCGCCCATTCACCCATGCCCGACGAGGGCGTAATCGGGTAAATGGCGATCACCTCGTTCAACTTGTAGGCAACTTGTGCGACGGCTTCGTTGCCATCAATCATGCCAGTCCGTCGTGCCATGCCAACCCACCCTCCCCTTCTTTGTTCGGGTCCGTTCATTAACATAATTCAGGACTACCGGGGCTTCCCCCAAGCTGTTTGACCCGGCGCGCTCCCTGTGCGCGCCCGCCGCACGGAAATTACAGCGTGTACGGCGTTTATAAATATTCATGCGCTGTTCACATTTAGAATTGTATAACGAAGGGCGGGGTGAGGCAACGCCAATCTTTCAATTGACATGAATAACAGGGTGTATTTCGAAGAACTTCATGCAATTTGCATGAAAAGCGGGCGATGAGGACATGGTGCCTAACGGCCCTCACCCTAAATCCCTCTCCGTCAGGTAGAGGGAAATGATGCGCTGCGCGGATAGATCGCCAATTCGTCAATTGCCGTGCAGGGACAAAGTGGTTCGAGAGAGGCGTTGGAGGACGAGGGCCAAAGAGAGGTGCTGACCTATGCACGAGAAGAGGGCGGTCCCGGACTCGGGGCCGCCCTGACCCATAAGTGAATCGCGCGCTGGCTACTCGTTCTGGATGTACCAGCGTAGCGCGTCAGCAATCGCTTCCGGGCTGGTGTCGTAGGTGAACGATGAGCGCAGCCGCCCTGCCCGATCCAGCAGGTACGAGCGCGTCGAGTGATCCACGACATATTCGGCCTGTGAGCCGGTGCCGAGCCGCCGCTGATAGTAGAAGCCGTAGTCCGGCTGAATACCCGCCAGCGTCACATCATCGCCCGAGAAACCGATGAAGTTCGGGTCGAAGTTATTCAGATAGCGGGCGAGCAACTCCGGGGTATCGCGCGCGCCATCCACGCTGATGTAGATGAAATCCACGTCATTGGCATATTCGCCGAGCAACTGCTTGACGCGCTTGAACTCGGCCATCGTCAGCGGGCAGAAGTCCGGGCAGTGGAGATAGCCGAAGAAGATCATGCGGAACTTGCCGTCCAGCTCGTGCAGGCTCAGATCGGCGCCTGTGCTGGCCGGCAGCGTGAAGTCGCGCACGAGCAGGGGCGGATTGATGACGGTGCCAAGGCTAACGCCCTGCGAGGCGGCGGCGGCCTCGATGCCGAAGGCGGTCGCAATCGCGGCGACGTTCTGCGTGGCATCGGGCGCGCGCGTGGGCGGAGTGGTCGGCACGACGTTCCCGGCTGCGCGGGTGGCCGCAATCTCGGCCAGCCGCCCGGCGACGGCGGTCGTCTGACTGTTATCCACCGCCGAGGTAGCAACCGGCGAGGAAATGGCCGCCGGCGGTTCGGGCGTTGGGGGTAAGGCCGTCGCGCTTGGCACAGCGGCAGCAGACGTAGGCGGAATGCTGGTTGGGCTGGCCGCCATAGACGCACCACCCCGCCCTGCCGGTGAGCAAGCCGCGGCTGCCAGTGCCGCCGCCAACAGCACAGTGAGTACAAGCGGTTGTTTCATGTTCGATCCTGTCGTACGGCGGGGTTACATCCCGCTCATCTGCCTCATCATCCGGTCATATACCGGCACGCCAATCACGGTCTGAGCGCCACTTTCGAATTGCAGAGTCAGCGCGAAGGCCGATCCGTCTTCGAGCGACTGAAGCAGGTCCATCAGCATGACGTGCAAGCCACCCGGTTCGAGAGCGGCGACTTCGCCAAAGGCCAGCGGGATACCACCCTCGACCGGGCGCATTTCCATCACATCATTGACCATCCGCATTTCGTGAATCTCGGTCACTTCGGCGACCTCGGCCGAAGCACCCACCAGCGTATCGTCATCGCCAAAGTTGAGGACACGCAGATACGCCGCGCTGACTCCACCCTCATCGGCAGGGCGCGCCCAAACCAGCGAAAAGGCGAAATTGACGGCTTCAGGCGCTTCCTGGAGGATTGGCGCACCGATGTGGACGGTGAACGTGTCGTCCGTTGGCTGGCCCCTGCGGTCAAGCTGAGCAAACGTGAGCGCCAACGGGATAGCCTCACCGGCCACCAGTGGTTCGGCCAGATTGAGCAGCATGAGGTGAAGGCCGCCAGGTTCGAGCGTCAGCACGCCGCCCGGCAGGATGTCGAGGCCGCCTTCAACCGGGCGCATCTCCATCACCTCGTTCACCATCCGCATCTCGTGAATCTCGACGAACTCAGCCGCCGGCGATTCGGCCGACACCAGCCGCACCCCGACACCACCGGCATTGGCGATGGTCAGGTAGGCGGCGCTGACTGCGCCCATATCCATGGCGCCCGCTTCGGGCGTAGCCTCAGCCGCCGCCGTCGCGCGCGCCCAAACCGTTTGAAAGAAGATGTTGGACTCGATGACTTCGGCCTGGCCAGCGGCCGGCAGCGCCAGTACGCATAACGCCAGAACCGAGAGTGCTATCAACCAACGCTTGCGCCTCATGGTGTTCCTCCTCAGTGCATCGTGCTATTCCAGAATTGACTTCAGTGTGTGACAAAGCCCGGACGTTCAGCCGTTCGGAGAGCGGGCTAATGCCCTGCACTCTCGCCGATGGTTGGAC